>CAIYNT010000161.1 GCA_903927605.1 uncultured Holophagaceae bacterium | reverse complement strand
GCCCATCTCGGCGCCCAGGAACTTGGTGCGCAGCTTGCCGCGGGCGAACTTGACCAGCTTGGGGATGTCCGGGGTCTGGCCCGGCTCCACTTCCTGGTTGAAGACCTCGGTGACCTCCTCCTTGGTCATGTGGATGGCGGGCATGACCATGTGTGACGGGGTCTGGTGGGCCAGCTGGATGATCCACTCGCCCAGGTCCGTTTCGTCCACCTCGATACCGGCCTGCTCGAAGGCGGCATTCAAGTGGATTTCCTCGGAGGCCATGGACTTGGATTTGACGACCCGCTTCACGCCCTTTTCCCTGGCGAGGTCGAGGATGTACTGTTTCACTTGGGCGGGGTCAGCAGTCCGGAAGACTCTGGCCCCGCGGGCTTCTGCACGCTGCTTGAACTGCTCGGCCAGGGCCTCGAAGTTCGAGGAGGCGCTGCACTTGATTTCCGTGATCTGGTCCCGCACGGCCTCGAAGTCGATGCCTTCGTAGGCCTTGGCGCGGCTGATCCGATAGGCCTCGGAAAAGCGGCCCAGGGCGCCGGTGAGGCTCGGATTGTGGAGGGCGGTCTCGATGGATTCCTTGAACTGGGTCGTCATGCCATCACCTTTTCAAACTCGTCGACCAGGACCACGATGAGGCGTTCCGGTCCATGCACACCGATGGTGAGCACCCGCTCGATGTCCGCGGTGCGGCTGGGCCCGGTGATGAAGGAGATGTAGTTGAGCTGGTCCGGGCGGAGCCGCTCCAGCACGCCACCCATGTCCTCCAGGATCCGATCCGTCCCGAGCAGGGCCACGTGGATGGGGGGCAGGGTGGACACCAGGCGCTGCTCGACTGCGGTGGCGTCCTGCACCAGGGTCCCTGTGCCGGCAATGGCCCAGTCCATCTGGCTGATGCCCACCTTGGCGGAGGCCGCACCTTCCCTCGTGATGTCGAATGCGATGCCTGAGACCTGGGTCGCGAGCTGGGCCATGTGGCTTTCCTCAAGGAACGTTCCAGGCGCCCACGCCGCGCCGCACTGGGGCGCGGCTGACACCCCAGCCCCCTTCAGGAACTCCAGGATGAAGGCAAGGGCCTCCTCCCGGGCCTTGAACCGGTGGACCTCGGCGCTGACACCCTCGGCCCGGGCCTTGAATATCTCGAAATGGGAGGTCATTGAAACTCCTTTCACCGCGTGGCACTTTCCAGGAGGTAGATGAAGCTGCGGTACACCTCGTGGGTAGAGCGGGTCATGCCGATCTCGCAGGTGCGGCTGCTGGAGAAGTAGCCATCAAAGGCCTGGCTCGATACCTCGGCGGCCTCGTGTTTCGTGGCGGAGGCCGTGAGCTCCGGCACCATAAACCCGCGATCTCCGGCAAATCCGCAGCAGCCTGCCGTCCTCGGGACAACCACAAGTTCCGCGCAAGCCTTGGCCACGGCTTCAAGCTTCGCGGCGAGGTTCAGCTTGGTGATGGAGCAGACCGGATGGAGGGCCACAGAACCCACTTTCCGCAGCACCTTGAGGCGGGGCAGCAGGGTGTCATGGGCGAATTCCACGCTGTCCTGGATGGTCAACTGATCGAACAGGATTTGGTTCTCTGGCATCAGATAGGGGCGGCAGGTGACCAGTCCATAGGTGCAGGGGCTGGTGTCCACCACGATGGCGAGGCGGCCTTGGTCACTCCAGGTCCAGAATTTCTCGATGGCCCGGTTGACCGAATGCCGGTGTGCATCGGAAAACCCTTTGGAGGAGAAGGGCACCCCACAGCAGGTGCCTTCCACGTCGATCGGGATATGAAGAGGGGCGCCGGCGCGCTGGGCCAGGGTGATCATGGCTTCAGCCAGACTCAATTCCTCGGGTTCGCCGGGCAAATGCCCCATGGTCCTGGTAATGCAGGCTGGGAAGTAGATGGCCTGGGCACCCTCCGGCGAAGTCACGGGGAGCTTGGCCTTGGCGGGCTTGGGCATCTCTGGGCTCCACTGATGGCTGAGCCCCACGGTCTTCAAGGCCCGGGTGAAGGCCGGCATGGTCTTGACTCCGAACAAACTCTGCACCAGGTGGCCTGTGCGCAAACCGAACCGCAGGGCGGGCTCCACTGCGGCGAACTGGCGCGAAACGGTGAGGGCGATCCGCTGGGCGCTGGGACTGTGCTGCATCCGGCGGAAGCGCTTGGTGAGCTGACCCGTGTCGATGCCGATGGGGCAGGCGGTGGCACAGAGGCCATCCACGGCGCAGGTGTCCAGGGCCATATAGGGGAAGGCTTCCTCCAGGGATTTCAACAGCCAGGGGTTTTCCCGGTTGCCTTCCAGGCGGGCCATCTCCCGCCTGACGACGATGCGCTGACGGGGCGTGAGGGTGAGTTCGCGGCTGGGGCATTTGGGCTCGCAGTAGCCGCACTCGATGCACTTATCGACCTCCTCCTCCACCCCGGGCATGGGCTTGAGGTCCGCCAAGTGGCACTTGGGGTCGGCATTGAGGATGACACCGGGGTTCAAAAGGTGCTCCGGATCGACCAGGGCCTTGAGCTTTTCCATGACGGCCTTGGCTTCCGGGCCCCATTCGGCTTCGACGAAGGGGGCCATGTTCCGGCCAGTCCCATGTTCCGCCTTGAGGGCACCATCATATTTCTTCACCACCAGTTCCACGACGTCGTCCATGAAACGGGCATAGCGGTCCACGGCGGCCTGGTCGTTGAAGGACTGGGTGATGACGAAGTGCATGTTCCCGTCCTTGGCATGGCCGAAGATGATGGCTTCGTCATAGCCATGCTTGGTGAACAGCTTGGTCAGGTCCACGACGGCATCGGCGAGGACATCGAGGCGGAAAGCCACGTCCTCGATGATCACGGTCGTGCCGCGCTTGCGGACGGCCCCTACTGAAGGGAACGTGCCTGAGCGCATCTTCCAGAAGAGCGCCTGCTCGGCGGGATCGTGCGTGAAGCGGGCGGGTTCCAGCAGACTGAGCCCCGCCGCAGCGGCCAGGGCCGTGGTTTCGAGGCTGGCGCGGGCTGAAGGATCGGCGCCCTGGAACTCGCAAAGCAGCGCCGCGGATCCTTCGGGCAGGCTCTTGATGATGGGCGGGATGCCGGGCTGGGCCTCCACGGATCGCAGAGCGGCCCGATCCAGCAGTTCGAGAGCCGCGGCGCCCGCATCCCGGAGGGGCGCGATGGCGGCACAGGCGGCGTGGAGATTCGGGAACAACAGGAACCCGGTCACCTTCACGGGCAGGTCGGGTACGGTCTTCAAGACGGCCTCGGCGATGAATGCGAGCGTTCCCTCGGATCCCACCAGCAGGTTCCGGAAGATGTCGACGGGCCGCTGGAAGTCCAGGAAGGCGTTGAGGGAATACCCGCAGGTGTTCTTCATCTGGTACTTGGCCCGGATGCGACCGGCCAGGGGCAGATTGGCCTCGAGTTCGGCTTTGAGATCCAGCAGGCCCTTGGCCAAGGTCGGTTCTGCCGCCCGGAACAAGGCGTCGGCACTCGGATCCGCTGTATTGATTACCGTTCCGGAGGGAAGCACGAAGGTCAGCGACTCCAGGGTGTGGTAGGCGTTCTGGGTCACGCCGCAGCACATGCCGCTGGAATTGTTGGAGAGGATTCCCCCAACGGTACAGGCACTGAGGGAGGCTGGATCCGGTCCCATCTTGGCGCGGAAGGGACGCAGCACCTGGTTGACCTGGGCCCCGATGACACCGGGCTGGACCCAGACCTTGGCGCCTCCATCCAGCACCTTGATGCCCCGCCAATTGCGGGCCACCTCCACCATGATGCCGTCGGTCACGGCCTGGCCCGACAGGCTGGTACCGGCCGCCCGGAAGGTCATGGGGATCCGCTGAGTGTGGCTGAACTCGAACAGCGCACGCACCTCATCCGTGCTGGCGGCCAGCACCACCGCCTTGGGGATGAGCCGGTAGAAGCTTGCATCTGAGGCGAAGGCGATGAGATCCACCGGGCGATCCAGGACCCGGTCGGGACCCACGATGGCCGCGAGCGAATCCCGCAACGAACTAGACGTGGCAGTGGTCATGAGAACCATCCTCTCCCGGGATCGGGGCGCTAAAAGGTCCCACCGACAGTATGGTTCGTCGGCGGGACCCGGGTCGTTCGTCGGAATTCCGTCGGACTACTTGGCCGGTGCGGGGGCGGGCACGGCAGTGGGAGCGGCCGGAACAGGAGGAGCGGGGACCGTCGTGACTACAGCTGGGGCAGGCGCCGGGGGCGCGGGCATCCAGCTGGCGGGAAGGATTTTTGCATAGAAGAAGATCACGACGCCCACAAGAGCCGCCAGGGCGAGGCTGTGGAAGAACACATAGCGAAGGATGGTGCCTTCCTCGCCCTGCTGGTTGGTGGCGACGGAGGCCACCACGATGCTCTGGGCGTCGATCATCTTGCCCATGACGCCGCCAGCGCTGTTGGCCGCCGCCGTGAGAATCGGGTTCAGTCCCAGCTGCTGGGCAGTGACCTTCTGGAGGCCACCGAACAGCACGTTCGAGGAAGTATCGCTACCAGTCAAGGCCACACCCAGCCAGCCCAGCATCGCGCTGAAGAAGGGGAACAGTGCGCCAGTGGCGGCGAAGGCCAGACCCATCGTGGCGTCCAGGCCCGCGCCCTTGGTGGTGTAGCCCAGGGCAAGCATGGCCGCGATGGTCAGCAGCGAGATGCGGACGCGATAGATGGTGTGGCCAAAGATTTTAAGAAGCTCCAGTGGACCGAAGCCGAGCAGCAAGCCGCTGCAGATGCCGGCGAGGAACAGGCTGGTGCCCGTGGTGGAGAGCCAGTTGAAGGTGTAGACCGCCGCCTCAGGGGTGGGTTTGGAAACGACTGGGGGGGCTTTAATGATGTTCTTGTGGATCAGGGGCATCTCGTAGGACTTGACCGTGATCCCCATGAGCAGGTTGGGCTGATTCTTTGCCCCACCGTTCAAGAAGGTCTTGACGTGAGGGGTGCCCCAGGCGAACACGAACACGGACAGGAAGACCCAGGGCATCCAGGCCTTCACGACCTTACCGGTTCCCTGTTCCACGGCCGCACCCACTGCTTCGTCGTGTTCATAGCGCCAAATTTTCGCCGGCTGCCAGAACTTGAGCAGGATGACCGTGGCGATCATGGAAACGATGGCGCCGATGATGTCCACCAGCCAGGGGCCGTGGTAGTTGCTCACCAGGAACTGCGTGATGGCGAAGCTGCCACCGGCCACTAGGCAGGCAGGCCAGACTTCCATCATGGCCTTGCGCCCGGCCATGGTCCAGATGATCCAGAAGGGCACGACCAGTGAGAAAAAGGGCAGGATGCGGCCCACCGCGGCACTGAGGTCAGCCAGAGGGAGGCCTGTCACGCTGGCCAAGGCAATGATGGGGGTACCCAAGGCGCCATAGGCCACGGGCGCGGTATTGCCGATCAGGGCGATGCCAGCGGCCTGCAGTGGACGGAAACCAAGGCCGATGAGCATGGCGGCAGAGATCGCCACCGGGGTTCCGAAACCGGCTGCGCCCTCAATAAAAGCGCCAAAGCTGAAGGCGATCAAGAGGGCCTGAATCCGGCGATCCGAAGCCAGCCCCGCGATGGAGTGCTTCACCACTTCGAAATCGCCGGATTTCACAGTGATGTCGTAGATGAAGATGGCGTTCAGGACGATCCAACCGATGGGCACCAACCCAACGAGGGCGCCTTGCACCGCCGACATTCCCGCCAATCCGGCCGGCATCCGATAGACAAAGATGGCGACGGCCAGTGAGGCGACGAGCCCAAGGATGGCCGCGTAGTGGGCCTTAGCGTGCTTGGCTAGCAAGCCGAGCAGCACGAAGACCGGCAAAGCGGCCACCAAGGCTGATAAGAAGATATTCCCCATGACAGGGGAATAGACTTGGGTCCATGGGGTCATGAAACCTCCAGACGAGAAGGGGTGGGGTAGGGGAAGGGGAAGGGAGATTTTAGGAAAGAACCTGAGGCGAAGCCTACAATAGGTCTAGTGGTCAGACCATCACCGAATGCCAGGTTTTGATCACACTTTCCATGTATTATAACTTTCAGCATTTAAATAATTTTATGGAGAGTGATGCTATGGAATTCACTCCGATCAAGACCAAGCGCCTTTACGAGGAGATCGTGGAGCAGATCAAGCAGCTCATCACCGACGGGAAACTGAAACCCGGCGACAAGCTGCTTGCGGAGCGCGAACTGGCGGACCAGTTCCAGGTCAGTCGCGCATCGGTCCGTGAAGCCATCCGGACTTTGGAGATGCTGGGGGTGATCGACATCAGGCCAGGCGAGGGCACCTTTGTCCGGAGCAGCGGGGCCGATGACATCATCCGTCCCCTGGCGATGTTCCTGGCGGTTGAGCGCAGCTCGCTCCTTGACATGTTCGAGATGCGCCGGATCTTCGAAACCGCTACGGCGGGCCTGGCTGCCGAGCGTGCTAGCGATGAGGAACTCGACCAGATCAACACTGCCCTGGAGAACATGCAGGAACGGCTCAATGTACAGGACCCCGAGAAGGGTCAGGAATTCGATGCCGCCTTCCACTACGCGGTGGCTGATGCCGCGCATAACAGCCTGCTGACCAAGCTGTTCAAGACTGTCTCAGAGGAATTCTCAAAGGCCAATTCCGTTGCCCGGCGACAGCTTTACCATGACAGTCCTGAGAACGCTCAGAGGATCATCGACCAGCATTCCAAGATTTTCCAGGCCATCCAATCCCATTCGTCTCAGGCAGCCTCAAGCGCCATGCTGGAACATCTGCTCTTTGCCGAGGGGGAACTGCGAAAGTGGATCGTGTAGATGCCGTTGGCACGGTGGCGAGGACCGTCGCCGGTGGCGTTGGTCCGAATCACCACTCCTGGGAAATGGTGACGAGGGCACATCGTGTGCCCTCGTCCTTCGGGCCGTCGCATGAGGCGCCGGTCCTAATCCGCAGTCCTGCGGATTGGTGGCCCCGGTGGGGTTCGAACCCACGACCAAGCGGTTATGAGCCGCCAGCTCTGACCGCTGAGCTACAGGGCCAGGGTCAGTGTAGCAAAGTGACCATGTTCGGACTGAATCAGAGCCCCCGAATGGCCCGCCCACCTACAGCAAAGTCCAGCAGCTGGAGCATGCGCTCAGCCAGGGTCGGCAGATCCCTGGACTCCAGAAGGAACTGACGTTCGGTGGGTTCAAAGTCCAGAGCCATGGCCAGTGTGTTGAGGCGACCCATGTCTTCCAACGGCAGGTCCAGCAACTCCTTCAACTGGGACTCTATACCCTCTGAAGCAGCGTAGGCGTGGAGGGATTCCATGAGTCGTCGGCGGTGGGGCCCTGGCCAGAGCAGGGAGGAATCGAAAGGCAGGATCTCGATGCGAGCCTGGCGGAACGTTTTCCCCGGTATCTCCTCGATGATCCGCACGGCGTCCTTTCCCTGGACCAGCAGATTCCACCGCCCGGCAGTGAGCGGTTCAGCGCGCACGATTTCCGCCAGGCAACCGGTCTGGAAGGTAGGAGCCGTCTCGCCAAGAGTTCCGGGATCGGGGTTCTCCCGCATGAGAGTCAGGACCAAGTGATGATGGGAATTGATTACTTCCACCGTCAATTCCTGGTACCTCGGTTCAAACACATGGAGCGGCAGAAAGGTCTGTGGGAAGAGCACGACCTGAGGTAGCGGGAAGAGGGGGAGAATGGCTGGTAGCATGGACACCTTGCTCGCCACCACATCGGAGTCTGACAAGTGAAGGATGAGAACCAGGGCGCTGGGGCGCTGGAGGTCGGAAATGCCGTGCTGGACGCGGCCAGAATAGCCCTTGGAGAACTGAGGGAAACCTGGGACTCAAAGGTCGTTGACGACTGGGTGGGCATGGTGATGGGCAGGACCGGACGGGTAGTCTTGACAGGCATGGGCAAGTCGGGGCTCGTAGCCCAGAAGATCGTGGCGACGTTTGCCTCGACCGGGAGCCCCAGTCTCTTTCTCCACCCCGCAGAGGCCTTGCATGGTGACCTGGGCATGGTGACCCAGGAGGATTCCATCCTGGCCCTTTCAAACAGTGGAGAAAGTGAGGAGGTGGTTCGCCTTCTCCCGAGCCTTCTACGCCTCGGTATTCCCATTGCGGCCATCACATCGAGACCCGAGGGCAGTCTCGGGCAGGCTGCTGCCTGGACCTTCAGCTACCGTCTTGCCCAAGGGGAGGGCTGTCCACTGGATCTGGCCCCGATGGCCAGCACCACCCTCCAGCTGGTCTGGGGAGATGTTCTGGCCAGCAGTCTGATGGTTCGCAGGGGATTCACCCGGGACCTTTTCGCATTGAATCACCCTGCTGGAAGTATTGGTGCGAAGTTCATGAAGGTAAAGCTATTGATGCATAAATCGTGGCCCCGCGTAGCCAAGGAATCATCTCTTACAGAAGTCCTCCAGGCCATGACCGGCGGACGCCTGGGCATGACGACTGTCATGGAGGGGCCGCGGCTGGTCGGCGTCATCACCGACGGGGACATCCGCCGGGCGCTTGAAGGAGCAGAACGGGAAGGAAGCAATCCGCTTGCGCTAACCGCCACCCAGTTCATGTCCCGGCATCCCGCCACCATCGATGCAGAGGCTTTGGCGCTGGATGCGGCAGGTCAAATGGAGGCCCGGAAGATCACCTTTCTCGTTGCGACACGGAAGGGGGCACCATGCGGGGTAATCCATATTCACGATCTACTGACATCCAAGGTCTTGTGATTACATTCAGGTTCAGTTCGTTTGATTTAAGGTTACATAATATACATTATCGAAAGTTAATCTTGGACACCTAAGTGCCTTCAGTGCTCACCCGATACGTCCTTCGACGCTGGGCCACCCCCTTTTTGGGAGCCCTGCTGTTCTACGGCTTCTTGCTCCTCTCCTGGGAGATGGTCCGCATCTCGAAGGAGATTTTTTCTGAAGGCGCCCCGCTTCGCTGGTTGGTGCCGCTCTTATTAACCTCCATGCCTGAAAACCTGGGATTAGTGCTCCCCATGGCAGCAGTACTAGGTGGGCTTCTCGGCACCCAGCAACTCATGGAGGGGTCGGAACTCGTGGCAGCTCAGGGTTTGGGAGCGGGTAAACGGACTTGGACAGCCCCGTGGCTGCTCATGGCGCTCTGTCTCGTGATTCTGGCCGCTCTCAATGCCCACTTCCTTGTGCCT
>CAIYNT010000160.1 GCA_903927605.1 uncultured Holophagaceae bacterium | reverse complement strand
TCGGGCGAACCCGTGTCCGACTCGTGCTGCTTGTAGTCGTCGATGATGATCTTCTTCTGTTCCACATTGAGGGCCATGGTGGCTCCTGTTCGGGGGGTCGCCCGTCACCCGTCCCTCAGTCCCGTACCGAAGGTGGGTCGAACCTGGTGAAGGCCAGGTGCCTTTATCAAGGTTGCTTCGCGCCGAGTCATTCGTCGTGGTGACGGCCGCTGGCCGTCATCCTTGGCTTCGCTGGCGCTCAGCCTGCGGACCGCAATGCTCCCGTTGGTCGCATTCGGCCCTATTCTCCACATCGCCTGCGGCGTGTGTCGAATGGTGCGGATAGAGGGACTCGAACCCCCACGTCTTGTGAACACTAGTACCTGAAACTAGCGCGTCTACCAATTCCGCCATATCCGCTTGAAAGAAGAAACCCGGCCCCGCAGGATCCGGATGTACCGAACTCCAAGCCTAGCGTGCTGCGCCGTTAGAGGCAACACCGGATTCTCAGGCCTACCACTCGCGATAGGGAATGCCATTCATGCCTGTTCCCTTGGAGAGGCTGTAGACATCGTAGACATGGCCGCCCCCCCAGCTGGTGCTGGTGGAGTCATCGCTGGTATTCCGGAGGCCCCATTCGGCCTTGCCGGTCAAGGGATCGACCGGGATGCGCCGGAGGAATCGGACCTTGCGGCTGACGGATCCCGCCATGGGAACCCCCTCCACCAGGAGTTCCAGGCTTTCGGGGTAGAAATTCGCCTCGGCAGGTGGTGCCTTGATTTTCTGCTGCTCCGCCTGTTTCTTGTAATCATCGATGGCCAATCGCATCTCGCGGAGGTCTCGCCGCAATTCCAGTTCCTGCTGGCGCCTGAGGCCATTGCGAGCCAGGGGAATGGTGACCGAAGCCAGGATCAACAGGACCGTGGCCGTGACGACCAGCTCAAGCAGAGTGAATCCGCCCTGCCGGCTCACTGCACCGTCACGAGGGCGTTGGACCAGCGCCCTGAAATGGGGGCTGTGCCAACGAGGAACTGCCCACTCTGGATGACCACCGGCGCGTTGCCTGCACTGAGTCCCTCCAGCTCCAGCGTGGCGAAGGGGCCTGCATCCGTGCCGCCGGTGGGATTGCGGTTGAAGATCAGTTTCAGCAGGCCGTCCTGGCCCGGGAACTGCTGGATGGCTCCCCCTCCGGCGGTGATGAACTCACCCGGGGTGAGGCTCTGAAGCCGGAGTCCAGGAGGCAGGAGGAGCACCAGGGTTCCGGTGCTCAGGCCGCCGCCTCCGCTCACCGAGAGGGTGATGCGGACTCTTTCCCCAGTCTTGATCTCCGAAGCCACGGGCGACATGAAGATCACCAGGTCGGAGGGGGTGGGGGACTGATCACCGGGAACGGCAGGCTTCTTTTCCTGGATGGCCTCAGAGGGGGCGACTGGCGGTGGGGTGGCTGGCTGATCGGGGATGGCCTGGGAAGGGGAGGGTGGGACCGGGAGGGGGGTCGAGGGCTGAGATGCAGGAGCAGGTGGGTTTTGATTGGGGGCCGGGGTGGAGGTGGGCGGATTGATCGCCGGTGCGGGAGCAGGGGTCTTCTTCGTCGACGCCACGGGGGCGAAGGGGCCGGCCTTCGCGGTGGCATCTTCCGGGTTGAAGGGCGCCATGTCCTGCTCGGTCATGACTGGCTTGCGCACCAGCACGGCCCGGATGGTGAGAAGAACATCGGTCTTGGCTGTATTGTTGTTGTGATTGCTGACGAGACTACCGATCAGGGGGATGTCGGCCAGTCCCCAGATGCCCTGGAGGCTCTTCTGCTCCTCATCCTTCAGCAGGCCGCCGAAGATCGCGGTCTCGCCATCACGCAACCTGGCGATGGTCTTGATGCTGCGCTTGCCGATGTCGGGTCGACCGGGTGTGGATCCGGAGATCAGCGTCGTGACATCGCTCTCGATCTTGAGGGTGATCTCGCCATTGTTGTTGACGCGAGGTTCGACCTTGATCTTGACGCCGATATCCTCGTAAGAGTAAGAGGTCTGCCCCACGCCTCCCAGCAGAGAGGACGCGGTGGTCGCTGTGGTGGTCGTTCCGGTAGTAGGCAGGGAAAGTTGGCTCTGCGTGGTGGAGATCTTCGAGCCGATATTCACCTCGCCGACTTCACCGGAGAGCACCCGAACGTTGGGGCTGGCCACCAGGCGGGCGTCGCCGTTGCTCTTGAGGAAATCCAGGGCGAGGTTCGGGAAGAGCATCCGGATATCCGAAGTGTGGATGCCGGTGAAACCGCCGGAGTTGGTGTTCAGGCCCGAGGTATTGTTTACGGTGGTGGCACCCAGCCGGAAGGTGCCGGAAGTGTCCGTGGCGTTCAGTACGGGCAACAGGCCCACGGTTTCCAGGCTGGTCTCGGTCACTTCCATGAGTTCGAGGTAGATCATGACCTCGGCCTTGGCCTTGTCCAGGGTGCGGATGACCTGGTCCACGATGGCCAGGTCCAGGGGTTTGGCCTTCACGATCAGGGCGTTGATCCGCTTGTCCGTGAAGACCTTCAGTTGAGGGTTGATGGTCGTAAGCGTGGATCGCAGGTCGTTGGGATCCGCATTGGACAGGTAGTAGGTCTTGATGATGATGTTCTCGTGCTGCTCTCGGTTCTGAGGCGTGGCCTTGAAGACCATGATGGTGTTCTTGTCGATGACCTTGTAGAACAGGTCGTTCTGGAGCATCAGGGTGTCCAGCACCCGCTGGAAAGGCAGGCCCCGCAAATCGATGGAGATGCTCTGATCCTGGAAGGAGGTGTGAACGATGATATTCACTCCGGAAGCCTTGCTGAGGGTCGCGAAGATCTCCCGCAGACTCGTCTTCCGGCTGAAGTTCAGATCGATGCCATCGATGGAGCGCGGGTTTAGCTGCACCGCATTCATGGTGTCCGCCTTGGCCTTCATGGCTTCGAGATCATCCAGAGCATCGGCTGCGGCCTTGTCCCGGGCTGCCTTCTGCTCCAGCCGGATGAGCCAGTCCCCGGCGATCTGGTTGTCGGGATCCAGCACCAGGGCTTTGCGAAGCTCCACCAGCACCGTATCCGTATAGCCGCGCAATTCGGCCTTGCGGGCGAGGGACATATGGTATTCCGCAGCGCGCAGGGAAGCCCGCTTGATGCCGATCCGGGCTTTCGGATTGGTGGGGTCGCTTCGGAGGACAGCCCGGTATTCGGTGACGGCATCATCGAAGCGGCCTTCATCGAAGGCCTGGTTGGCCCTGTGGAGGCTGCATCCCAGGGTCAGCAGCAGGGCGGCGGCGACCAGCACGGACTTGTGGAACGGGACGAAGGAGGAAATCGGCATCGGGGGCATCCTTCGGATCAGAACTGGTTCACGGCTGTGCCACTGGAGGCCTCGCGGACCTCCAGGACCAGCCGCAGGTCCGGATACTTCGTATTCTGGAACTCGGCTCGGGTATCGAGAATGGATACGAGCTTCCAGCGATCTTTGAGTAGGGCGCCCGAGGTCAGGGTGACAGGTTCCTCCCCCTTCATGAAGGCGCCCACGGTGCCGGACGGGTTGCCCTTGAAGAAGCCGAGGTAGCGCAGATCCTGGGGACGGCCGGCATATTCGGCGGCCTTGTCCTGTATCAGGCGCTGGTGTTCCAACTCCTCCGGGGTCGGCGGCGGAGGCGGTGGGGGCGGTTTCACCTTGGGGGGTGGCGGGGCCGGGGCCTCGAACATGAAGAGATCCCGCTGGATCTTGGCCATGGGTGGAAGTTCCCCCGCCTTGCCCAACGCGGCAAGGTCCGGGAGACGACGGAGGCCCAGCAACTGCCTGGGGTCCAGGCTGGATCCGGTCCGGGTGGCCGTGGCCTTCCGCCCCTTGGAAGTGTCAGGAGCGAAGAAGGTGTAGAGGGCAAACAGGAGGACCAGCGCGAAGGCCGCCAAGGCTGCCTGCGTCTTCGGGTTGGACCGGAGTTCCTGGCGCATGGCCTGGAAGTCGAAGTTCGTGGAGGAGGTGCTCAAGACTCACCCTCCTCACGCTCAGGACCAGATGCCTTCCGGAAGGCCCGAAGCACGATATTGAGGCGCGCACCTTCTGGACTTTCCTCCAGCCGGCCGTCCCGCACTGCGAAGGGCAGGCCGGACCCCTCCAGGTCGAGCATGAAGGCTTTGTGCTTGGCGTAGATGCCCAGCGCGACGAATTCGACTTCCACCGCCTCCAGATCCGTACCCCGGGCTCCCTCCCGGCTGGGCAGGCCGTATTTCACCGACTGCAGCCGAAGACCATGTTTCAGAACCAGCGCATGGAGCGTCTTGCTGAGATTCCATTGGAGTTCCCCAGCAGAACCCTTGGGCAGGCGCGACTCGAGTTCAGCCAGGGTTTCCTGCCCGCGCCGGATGCGGTCGGACAACTGTTGCAGGTCCTGAAGCTGCTGGATCTGCTGATTCCGGCCGAGCTCGGCCTCCTGCTTAGCCTTGAGTTTCTGCTTCAGCTGCTGGTCGGCATCCGGGAGCACGAAGAAGGCCACCCCGAGGCCCGACACCACCCCTAGGATTCCCAGGGCCAGGCGAAGGCGGCTCGACCGCAGAAGGCTTCTCATTCAGGATCCTTGGAGGGAATTGGGCGGATTCTTGCCGGACGCGTGCGCCGACTTCCCGCCGCTTCAGGATCCACTGGCCCAGGTGGGGGGACGGGACGGGCCTGGGATCCTTCCTGCGCGCCTTGAACCACCGGGGTTGCCACCGGGGTTGGTGGGTGGTTGGTGGTGACTGGCGGTGCGGTACGGGCAGTTGATGCAGGGGACCGCACAGGAGGTCCAGTGGGATGGGCCACAGCGCTGACTGGGGCTGGGGTTGCGGGACCCAGCTTGATGGCTTTCACCTGGAATGGGGGAGGAACTGGAGTGGTAGGAAGGCTGATCTCGAAATCCCAACCCCCTCCTGCCCGTTCAGACTCGCGCTCCAGGATGACCTGGGCGAAGACGGGCGTGGCACGCAGGGCCTCCACGAAGGCAGCCTCAGCCGCGCGGGTCCGGGCCTCGCCTTTTAGCTTCATCACGACCTGTTGGGAGTTGCTCCTGGCCCGTTGAAGGCCCTTCAGCCGCATGTCCGGCACCATGCACTGCTCAAGCTCGGCGGTGAGCCGGGACCAGGGCAGACTTCGCTCCTGCAGGATCCGTTCAGCCAGCTTCCAACGGGATTGCTCGCGGGACGCATCCATGTCCTGGAGCGCGGCTTGGAGCTGCTGTTCCTGTCGGGCCGCGCGTCGGCCTTCTTCCGTCAGGCTGACCGCATCGCGCCCGGCTCGGTTTGCCTGATGATAGGCGCGCCAGGTGAAGCCGATGGCTCCGGCCAGGAAGAGGGTGCCCACTCCAAGGGCGGTCCAGCCGAGAACAAGGTGGCGCTGGCGCCATAGGCTCGGGCGGGGGGCGAGGTTGAGGTTAAGGACAGGGACAGCCATCAGCGCCCCTCGCCCAGTACGGAACGGTCGTCGAGGATGCGCGTGGCCAGATTGCTTTCTGGCCACGCTGGGGCGCCCCAGATGAAGAGGTGCTGGGGAGTGCGGGATTCCCGCTGGAGGAACGCGGCACTGGGTGCGAGACGTTCCTCGACCCAGGCTTCGGGGGCCAGGGGCTCAGACCACTGACGCAGCAGGCAGAGGGTTCGGCCCCAGGCCACGAGAGTTCCCGCGTACTTCCCGGATCCCGCAGGACTCAAGGACAGCAGGATGCCCGGGAGGTCGAGGGAGGGGGCCAGCAGGTTGTAGAGATGCAGCCACCGCGGCGTGAGGGCGTGGAGGCTCCGGTCGAGCCGCAGACTCAGCTGAAGCATGGATTCCCGCAGCTCTTCGCGGATTCCCGAGGCAAGCCAGATTCCTGGCTCCACCTCAAGGGCCTGGACGAAGTGGGGCGTCTCCAGGGCCAGGGCCTGGGTGAACCGCCATCGGAAGAAGGCTTCCTGGGCTTCGGCTCCGCGAGGGAGCTCGGTGAGATCCCGCAGGAGCACGGAGGGCGTCCACAGATCATCCACCACCCACCGGGTGGGTCCCTGAGGCAGGGCAGTCAGGGCCTGGGCCAGCTGGTCCTCGGAGGGCGGTCCGTCAAGGGACCGCTGATGGGTTCCCGCAATGACCCGGTGAGCTTCCAGCCATAGCAGGGAAGCATCTGGCGGCGCAAGAATGGAACGCTTCACGGCCGGTTCCCCCTCTCAGCGTCACTCTCCCAGATGGGGAGTAAACCGGCCCCCGACCGGTCTTCTGCCGCAGGCTTGCATGCGGGGGCTGGGAAAGGCTGCACAGGTGACTCCTGACTGGCCTGAGGAAGATCCGAGTCTACCGGGCTTCGGGCCGATCCCCAAGGGGGCCATGCGTAAGCTACGGTGGGATCCTACGCATGGTGTGGAATGATGGAGGGAGATGTTCCCACCCGCCTGACCCGGAGCGCTGACCGCGTGCGCCTGATCTCTCTCGAACTCCATGGATTCAAGTCCTTCGCCGATGCCCAGAAGCTCAGCTTCCCGGGTGGGATGACCGCAGTCGTCGGGCCCAACGGCTGCGGCAAATCGAACATCTCCGATAGCCTGGCCTGGGTGCTGGGGGAACAGCGTCCCTCCATGCTCCGGGGTGCCGAGATGGCCGATGTGATTTTCGCGGGCACGGCCCAGCGTCGGCCCATGGGTCTGTCCGAAGTGAAGTTGGTGTTGGAAATGCCCGACCCCGCCCTGCCCGGAGCCACCCGCGAAGTCACGATTTCACGCCGTCTCTACCGCGATACTGGAAGCGAGTACCGGATCAACGGGCGCGAGGCCAGGCTCAAGGATGTCCAGGATCTCCTGCTCGACACGGGGATGGGAACGCGGGCCTACAGCTTCATCCAGCAGGGACAGATCGACCTCATCCTGAGCAGCAAACCCAAGGACCGCCGCATCCTGCTGGAGGAGGCCGCCGGCATCACGCGCTACAAGCTGCGCCGGGCCGATGCAGAGAAACGACTGGAGGAGACCAAGAGCAACCTGGAGCGGCTCGACGACATCCTCTTTGAACTGAACAAGCAGATGGATTCGCTCCGCCGCCAGGCCGCTCGAGCCAGGAGGGCGAAGGAGCTGGACACCGACATCAAGGCCACTCAGAGGATCCTCCTCGCCGGGAAGGCGGTGGAACTGGAAGCGGCCAAGCTCCGGATCCTCGACCAGCTGGACCAGGTGGAACGCCGTGTCGCGGAACTCACCGCCCAGGTCTCGGAAAAGGCTTCCGAGGTCGAGGCGCTGCGACTGTCGGTGGACGAACAGCAGCAGACCCAGGCCAAGCGCGCCGCCGCCATGCTGGGTCTGGATCAGCGCCTCCAGCTCGCGGAACAGGAGCGCGGCTTTCAGGAGGAACGTCGGGTCGAGGCCGAAGGGCAGCGGAGCCGTCTGCAGGAACGCATACAGGCTCTGACCGCGCGGTTGGAGGAGTCAGGGGATTCCTTCTCGGCGCTTGAATCGGTGCTCAGGGAGGCCTCTGACCGCCTGGGGGTGTGGGAGGCCGATCTGTCCAGGGCGGAGGAGACCGTGGCCCTGGCCCAGGGCGCCCTCCGTCACGAGGAAGCCGAATTTCATGCCCTGCGGGAGCGGAAGGTCGAAAGCCAGAAGGAAACTTTGGCCCGCCAGAAGCAGCGCCTGGGATTCCAGAGTCAGATTGCCCAGCTCGAAGGGCGGTTGGATGCCCTGAACCATGACGAATCCATTCGGGCGCCGCGCCTGGAGAGCCTTCAGGCAGAAGCGACTCAGGTGGATCGGGACCTGGAGGGGCTGCTCTCCCAGTTGGAACGGGCCGAAGAGGCCGCCTTCGATCAGCGTCGCCGGGCAGAAACATTGGAGGAGGCCCAGCGGACCCTGGCGCAGGACCACCACCGCGCCGAGGCGGAACTGGATGCCGCCGAGCGACGGTTACGGCAGATCTCGGACCTCCTTGCCCAGAGTTTCGGGGATGAGGAACTGAGGAAGGGCCTCACTTGGTTGCGTGAGCAGGGGATGAGGTCACTTACTCTGGTCGAGCTCCTGACTGTGGGTGAGGCCCTGCGGCCGGATTTGGAGCGCCTGCTCGGCGTCTGGCTCCAGTCGCTTTCTGTGGACACGGGCACGGCCCGTCAGGCTGCGGGGGCACCGGGGCATCTCCTGCTGGCCCTGGGAAGCGCTGGGTTGCCACCACCCGTTCCAGAAGGTTGCGAGCCGCTCAGGGATCACGTGCGTTGGACAGGTTCAGAGCAACCTCTACGGGCCCTCGTGGACAGAACCTTCCGATGTGCTGACGAGACGCTACCGGGCCTCGTCCTGGCCCATCCTGATCTGGCGTTCGTGTCTCGATCCTTCATCCGCCTGCCCTACGGTCCTCTGCAACTCGGTATTTCCGCTCCCGCCGCCTCACCGATCAAGCTGAGGGCGGAACAGGAAGAGGCCCGGGCCACACGGGAAGCTCTTCTGGATCGCCTGGAAGAGCTGGAGACCCAGCGCAGGCACGGGGGTGACGAGGCCCGCGGCGCCCGCGAGCGGTCCCTGGAGATCGATGAAGATCTCCGCACCCTGCGTCGGAGAGTGGACACGCTCAAATCCCAACAGACGTCGTTGCAGGCCCAGCTGTCCGAAATCCGGACAGCAAGCGAGCGGGCCGACGCCATGTGGGAGCAGATCGAGACGGAAATCAAGCGGATCCAGCTCCTGCTGCGGGAACTTGATGAACATCCGGAAGAGGCGGGTGATGCCGCCCTGGATGAGTCCATCCAGCAGGCCGAGATCCAGGTGCGGGGGGCGCGACAACGCCTCGATGAACGCCGGGAGCAACGGCTGGAGGCTGCGCGAGGACGGGATGCCGCCTGGGCTGAGCGGGATGGGCATGAGCGCCATCTGCAACTCGCCCACCGGGGCCGCTTCGATCTGGAGGCTGAGCGTCAGCGGCTGGAGGCGGAGGCCACGGATCAGGTGGATCGCAGGGAAGGGTGCCTCCGTCGTCTTACCGAGCTGGAAACGGAATCCCAGGGACTGTTGCAGGAGCGGGAAGGCGTACAAGCCCAGGCTCGGGAGGCCCAGCCCAGGCTTGAGCTGGATCAAGAGGCCCTGCGGATCCAAGAGCGGGCGACCCGTGAATTCCAGGGGGCTCTGGAAAACGCCCGGGCCCAGCACCAGGAGGTGTTGATCCACGGCGCCCAGGTTCAAGGGAGCCAGGAGGCGCTGGCCAATGAGGTCGAGTTGGCGCTGGGGCTGGAAGTGCCGGCCTTCATGGCCGGCCTGACCGATACTGAACGACTGGCCTGGGAGGAAGGTGAACTGGTCCACCAGACCCGGTTGAACGAGTTGCAGGGCCGACGCCTGGATTTGGGTGGGGTGAACCCCCTGGCCATTCAGGAGTTAGAGGAGGCTGAAACCCGCATGGCCTTCATGGATGAACAACGGGCCGACGTCACTGCCGCCATCGGAAATCTTGAATCTACGATCCAGGAGATCAATGCCACCAGTGAGGATCGGTTCCGCGAGGCCTTTGATTTCGTGAACAGCCGGTTCCAGGAAGTCTTCCGCGAGGCTTTCGGAGGTGGCAGCGCCCAGCTCACCTTGGAGGATCCCCGGAACCTTCTGGAATGCGGCATCGAGATCACCGCGCAGCCTCCTGGGAAGACAGCCAAGGCGCTCACGCTGCTGAGCGGCGGAGAAAAGGCGCTCACGGCCATCTCGCTGCTTTTCGCCATCTTCCACTTCAAGCCCAGTCCCTTCTGCGTGCTGGATGAGGTGGATGCTCCCCTGGACGAGGCCAATGTGGGTCGTTTTGCCGCCATGGTGCAGAAGATGAAGGCTGATACCCAGTTCATCGTCATCACCCACCAGAAGCCCACCATGGTTGCGGCAGACACTCTTTACGGAGTGACCATGGAGGAGGCCGGCTGCTCCCGGTTGGTGAGCGTCCAACTGCGGGAGGCGGAGGCCCTCGTCTGAACCCTGCAGGGTGGTCCCAATGTGACGAGAAGGTGTTGACAAGGCGGTTTTCGCCCCCCTCGACGCGGGATTAAAGGCTGTTCACCCTGTCAATGCGAAAGAAAGCGGAAAATGTGGAAAACCTGGATTCAGGGCAAATCGGCAGATTCTGCTATCGTCAACAATGGAAAAATTGAAATATAACGATTAACATAGATACCGTGTAGGTCCATTCGGGTAAGGAACTCTGTATCCAGACAGGATTTAACGCACCCGAAAGAGGTCAATCCACAGGCTTTTCCACAGGGGGGAAACGGCCTTTTGTAACTACCTGGAAACATTCGAGTGACACGGCCGTGACTGGAAGATCATTCCTGAGGTTCGGTTGCCAGGAATCCTGGACGCAGCCATTCGCGGATGGTGTCGTCATCGACACCCAGATTGGCCAAATGATCGGTGGCCATCTTCAGGCTCTGGTCTTCATCGCGGCAGATCAGAAGGCGCTGCCTCCAGGCCTCGGTCGCCCGCGCGCGAAGTTCCGGCTCACCGTGGTTCATGCGCTTCTCGAGAACAAACCCCAGGTTGTTGGCTGCCTTGCGGTGCTGGGGCTCCAGGGCCAAGGCCTTTTCGTAGGCCTCGGTGGCTTTCCGCCAGTGTTTGGTGACTTCTAGGGCGACTCCCTTGGCGTTCCAGACATCGGCATCCTCGGGTGCCAGAGTCATGGCTTGCTCCACCATGCTCATCTGATCCTCACGCCGGTTGGCAAAGCGGTAGACCTCGGATAGGCCCAGGTAGGCGCTGTATTCACCAGGGTCAAGCTCGAGGGCCTGGAGGAAGGCCTGCTCCGCGGCGGTCCCCTGGCGGGTTTCCACCAGCACATAGCCCAGCTGGACCTGCAGGTCCGCAGCATCGGGTTCGCGCATCAGGGCCTCGCGGTAGCAGCGCAGGGCATCATCCCAGCGGCATTCCTCGCGGGCCATGTCCCCGAGGGCAGCCCAAGGGTTCGCCGCGTCCGGATCGGTCTCGGTGGCGAGGCTGAAGTAGGACGCAGCACCGTCCCGGTCGCCCATGTCGCGCTTCAATTCACCCAGCAGGGCCTGGGCCTCACCCAGTACCGGTGCCGGTGGCGCCAGCAGCATGAGCGTATGGAGCTGTCCCTGGGCCAGCTCAAGGTGGCCCTGTTCACTGAAGATCTCCGCGAGGATGAAGTAGCTGGCCGGGTCGCTCACATGCAGGCTGCGGGCCCTTTGGATGCAACGCAGGCCTTCTGCCAATTCGCCCCGCTTCAGGAGCAGTTCGCCCAGGGCATGCCAGCCCCAGTAGTAGCATTCCTCGGCCCGAAGGGCTGCCACGAGCTGGGTCTCCGCTCCGTTGAGGTCACCCAGCTGTTCCATGGCGATGGCCAGCAGGCGCAGGGTGCGCGGATCCTTTGGATTGAGGCTGAGGGCCTTCAGCAACCAGGCTTTGGCCTCGGGCGCGTGGTTCAGGTGCAGCTGCACGAGACCCGCCAGTTCCAGGGCCTTCGCGTCCTGACCGTTCAAGGCCAGAGCCTGGAGAAGGGTTCGCTCAGCGCCCTCGAGATCCTGCATCAACAGGCGCAGGTAGCCGAGGTTGCGGAGATGGCCCCCCTCCTGGGGATGCTCGTCCCGGAGGGATTCCAGCTGGGCCATGAGCTCCAGGCCCTCCTCGTCGCCGTCGTGATCACTGAAGCAGAGCAGGCGCTCGAACCAGGCTTCCGCATGGGCACGATCCTCGGCCAGCAGCTGGTCCAGGATCTCCCGGGCCTCCTCGTGGCGGGCCCGGCCATTGAAGGCACGAGCCAGGGCCAGACGGTCTTCAAAGGAGGTTCCGGTCGCGGCCTTCAGGGCCGTCAGGCCGGGGTCCAGCAGCTTGAGCCAAGGGCGTGCCATGGGATGCCTCGTGAGGGAGTCCAGCGTATCACCCTAGTGCAACGGCAAGTCCGTCACAAAGCAGGCGTGCCATCGACGAGCGCGTTTCCAGCGTGGCCGATCCGAGGTGGGGCAGCAGGACCGTGCGGGGTGCCCGCAGCCAACGCGGATTGATTAGCGGTTCGCCCTCGTAGACATCCAGACCCACACCCCCGAGGTGGCTCGATTCCAAGAGGTCGATGGCGGCATCCTCATCCATGATGCCGCCGCGAGCGGTGTTTATGATCACGGCACCAGCCGGCAGCTTCTCCAATGAGGCTGGGTCCAGAAGGCCGCGGGTCTGATCCGTGAGTGGGCAGTGCAGGGAGAGCACGGTGCTGTGCGGGAGCAAGTCCACCAGCGGTAGACGCGCGGCCCGGCCAGGGCCGAAGTCCACTTCGCCACCTCGGCCCTCCCGGTCCCAGAAGATCGGCGTCATGCCCAGTGCCCAGGCACGTCGGGCAAACGCCTGGCCGATGGGACCACTGCCCAGGATGCCGCAGGCCTTGCCCGCGAGTCCCGGGCCCAGGAGCTGGTCTGGAGCCCAACCCCTCCAGGTACCGGAGCGTACCAGGGCCTCGCCCTCGGCCAGGCGCCGCGTCAGCGCCAGGAGCAGGGCCAGGGCGAGGTCCGCCGTGGCATCCGTCAGGACGCCCGGCGTGTTGACCACGGCGATGCCCCGTTCCTGGCAGGCTTTCACGGGCAGGTGATTCACGCCCACGGAACAGGTGCCAACGGCCTTCAGGTTGGGCGCCGCATCCAGATCGGCTTCGGTGACTGGTTCGGAGATGATCACCACCAGCGCCTCAGCCTCGGGCAGGGCCGCGTTCCATTCCGGCGAGCGGAAGGTCGCCAGGCACAGCTCTGGGAAGCGGGCGCCGAGCTCAGCCAGGGAGGGACCGACGAGGGGGGACGTGGAAAGGATGCGGATGCTCATCGTTGCAGGGCCTTCAAGGCCTGACGAATGGCCTCCGCCAGGGGCGGCTTTGCGGTGCGCAGTTCTGCCACGACTGGCAGCACAGCATCCTCCTTGAAGCCAAGGTTCGTCAGGGCCGAACGCAAGCTCTCTTCCCAGGGATCACTGGATGGCACACCGGAGAGGCCATCCAGGCCTGTCAGACCGCCCATTTTCTCGGACAGTTCGAAGCACATCTTCTCCGCGGTTTTCTTGCCTACGCCGGGAATGCGAACAAGAACCTTTACGTCCCGGGTTCGGATCGCCCGCACCAGGTCCTCGAGGGACAGGGCACCAAGGGCCGCCAGTGCCAATTTGGGACCTACGCCATCCACCTTCACCAGCAGGCGGTAGAGTTCCCGCTCCTGGGTGGAGGAAAAGCCGAGCAGCGAGATCTCGTTCTCGCGCACCAGTAGCTCCGTATGCAGCACCACCTGGGCTCCTGCCTCGGGCAGAAGGCCGTAGGTGGAGAGGCTGATGGCTGCCGAATAGCCCACGCCAGCACATTCGACGAGTGCCAGGTTCGGCAGCTTCTGGATGAGTTCCCCGCGCAGACGTCCGATCATCCTTCGAGGATACCGGAAGCGGCGCTCTTGGTCGGCGGTGCGGCCCATTCTTCCGAATCCTTGGTCCATTTGTCAGAGGTGGAAATGGCCGTAACGGCCGGAATCGGTTTACGTTCGTTGAACGCAATCTGCTTCCACCTTACAGGTCGACCCCAGTGACGGCATGGCCATAGCTGCTACGATTGCCCCAATTTCCAACAATCGAGAGTGGACCATGGCAAACCAGGTTCTCATCCAGGAACTTCGTCAGGTCGTAGGGGAGGTGAACGTCCTCGATTCGGAGGTGCACCTCCAGCTTTATCAATACGACGCCTATCTTGAGGAACGGCGACCGGACGCGGTGGTCTTCGTCCACTCTACCGAGGAGGTATCCAGGGTCGTGAAGGTCTGCAACGCTCACGGCGTGCCCTTCGTGCCCCGGGGAGGGGGAACCAACCTGAGTGGGGGGACAATTCCTGTCAAGGGCGGGGTGGTCCTGGAGATGATCCGCATGAACCGGCTCCTGGAGGTTGATCGCCGCAACCTGCGAGCCCGTGTCCAGCCGGGCATGTTCAATCTGGAGCTGGGCAACGCTCTGGCGCCACTGGGTTACCAGTACCTCCCAGATCCCGCGAGCCAGAAGGCCGCGACCCTGGGGGGCAACGTCGCGGAAAATTCGGGGGGGCCCCACTGCTTCAAGTACGGGGTCACCACCAATCACGTAACGGGATTGACCGTCGTTCTGCCGGACGGGGAAATCGCGGAATTCGGAGGCCAGGCGCCGGAAACTCCGGGCTACGATCTCACGGGCGTCTTCGTGGGCAGCGAAGGTACCTTCGGGGTATGCACTGAGGTCGTGGTCCGGATCGTTCGCCTCGCCGAAGGGGTCAAGACCATGCTGGCCATCTATGACAGCATCGAGAGGGGCAGCGAGACGGTCTCGGCCATCGTGGCCGCTGGCATGGTTCCGGCGACCCTCGAGATGATGGACCAGCTGGTGATCCAGGCGGTGGAACGTTCCATCCACTGCGGCCTGCCACTGGATTGTGCGACCGTGCTCATCATCGAGGTGGACGGGCTGAAAGATGATCTCCAGGTTCAGACCGAGGCCATCGAGCATTTGTGCAAAGAACACGGTGCGCGGGAAGTGCGGGTCGCCAAGGATGACGCCGAGCGGGCCATGCTGTGGGCCGGGCGGCGTGGCGCCTTCGGGGCCGTGGCCCGCTTGGCCCCGAGCTACCTCGTGTGCGATGGGACTGTGCCCCGGACGGCCCTCCCGACTGTGCTGAGGAAGGTCGCCGAGGTCGGGCAGAAGTACGATCTCAAGATCCCCAATGTCTTCCACGCGGGAGATGGCAACCTGCATCCGCTGATCCTGTTTGACTGGCGGAATGCCGAGCAGAAGGAACGGGTCATGAAGGCCGGCATGGAGATCCTGGAACTCTGTGTCCAACTCGGTGGAACCATCAGCGGTGAACACGGCGTAGGGCTTGAAAAGATGGATGCCATGCGCCTCGTCCTCAGCGAAGCCGACATCCGGAGCCAACTCCGCCTCAAGCGGGCCTTCGATCCGAGAGATCTGGCCAATCCGGGGAAGATCTTCCCTGCTCATCAGGAGGTGGCCGGTGTCCTGTGACCTCACCTCTCTCCGGGGTCGCCTCATGGCAACCGTCGGGGAGGCCAATGTCCATGCCGATGAAGCCTCCATCACTTCGCATGCGGTGGATGGCCTACTTCCCTCGATGACTGTCCGGCCAGGTTCCCAAGATGAAGTGGCGGCGGTTGTTTCGGCCTGCGCCAGCGCCGGGGCCGCCATGATTCCCTGGGGTGGCGGCACGGCGATGGCCACCGGCAATCCCCCCAACAAATTGGACGTGGTGGTCTGCCTCGAACGATTGGATCGGATCGTCGAGTTCGACGCCGATAATCTCTGCGTGACGGTGGAGGCAGGGATGCCCCTTGGCCGACTTCAGCAGGTCGTCGCCGAAAGGCAGGAACTCCTGCCCCTCGATCCGCCAGACTCCGGCAGGGTCACCCTCGGCGGACTGGTCGCCGCGAACCAGAGCGGACCCTGCCGTCTCCTGCACGGAACGCCCCGGGACTGGGTGCTCGGCATGAGGGTGGTCCTTCCGGACGGTGAGCGGATCCGCTGCGGTGGCCGCGTCATCAAGAACGTCTCGGGCTACGACATGAACAAACTCTTCATCCGCAGTTTCGGGACCCTCGGAATCATCACGGAAGTCACGCTCAAGCTGCTTCCCATGCCCTCGGCCCGGGCCAGTGTTCTGGGCTTGTTCCCAGGTCTTCCCGAGGCCACCTCGGTTCTGGAGAAGATCCAGGCCTCCTTCCTCCTGCCGGAGGCCCTTGACCTCCTCGATCCCTCCGCGGCGGACTTGCTGCTTCCCTCCGTTGGCTTAGAACCCAGGGGCTGCTTCGCCCTGGTCGCTGGGTTTTCGGGGAGTAGGGTGACCGTGGATCGGCAGGTGCGAGATCTGGAAGCCCTGATTGCGGTAGTGGCAGGACAATCACTCACCCTTCAGGAGGCCGATTCGGCGCGGGTCTGGACCGCGACCACCAATGTCCTTGGGAGGGTGCGTCCCGATCCCCTCCGTGTGGTCTGCCAGATTGCGGTGCCCATCGGCCGGACCGTGGGGATGATGGTCTCTGTCCTCGCGAAGGCTGCGGGGCAGGGCCTGACCGCCACCGTGACCGCCCATGCGGGGAGTGGCCTTCTGCGGATGGCCCTCCTGCCTGCTACGGCCATGACCGGGGGGGAGGTGATGGCGGGACTGGCCGCAACCGCGGAAGCCCTGCGGGAAGAGGCAACGGGGGGCGGAGGAAGCCTGGTGCTTCTCGAGGCCCCACTCAGCCTCAAGAAACAGGTGGACGCCTGGGGAAGGCCGGGCTCCGGCTTCGCCACGATGCGGCGAATCAAGGCTGAGTTCGATCCACAGGGCCTTTGCAGCCCAGGGCGTTTCCTGGGCGGAATCTGAATCCGAGGCCAAACCATGGCGACCCCTGAACTTCTCCCTCTTTTCGACACCATCGCACAATGCAACCGTTGCGGCTTCTGCCAGGCGGGTTGCCCCGTGTTCCGCGTTAGCGGCCAGGAGCATTCCCTCGCACGGGGGCGCCAGTCCGTGGCCCGCAGCCTGATCCTGGGGAAAATGGAACTCTCCGCCGAGGTGATCGAAGCCCTGGACGACTGTCTCCTTTGCCGTGGATGTACCGCCCACTGTTTCCCCGGCATCCGGACGGACGAGATCGTCACCGCCATGCGCCATGCCTACATACGCCGCCACGGGCAACCTGCCTGGCGCCGGCTCCTCTTCCGGAAGATCCTCTCCGACAGCAGCAAGCTCGAAACCGCGGGGCGGATGGCCCTCTGGGCGAAGCGCCACGGCTTCGCCGCCGTGGCTCAGAAAGTCGCGCTGGGGGCCATGGACCAGCACCTCAAGGTCGCGAACCTGGTTCTCCCGAAGCTGGCTTCCCGTCCCTTCCTCCGGGGGGAACAGGCCCAGGTCCCCAAGCCCAGGAGGACCCTTCACCGGGTCGGTTATTTCGTGTCCTGCGGCCTCAGCTTCCAGTACCCGGAGGTGGTGGCGGCCACCCTCCGCGTACTCGCGCGGAACGGGGGCGAAATCACCGTGCTCGACAACACCTGCTGCGGCCGTCCGGCCCATTCCTACGGGGATCTGGACGCGGCCCGCGACATCGCGAGGAAGAACGTCGACCGCCTGGCCGAAGCCATGGGTTTCGACGCCATCATCTCGGAGTGCGGGAGCTGCAGCTCGTTCCTGAAGGAATACGGAGAGCTGCTGAAGGACGACTCCGCCTATGCCCAGAAGGCTGCGGCGCTTTCCAGGAAAGTACGGAGCTTCAGTGAATTTCTGGTGGCCGCGGATTCTGGAGAAGCCTTGGGAGCCCTCTCCGGCGACGTCACCTACCATGATCCCTGCCACCTCTCCAACCGCTTCTCCAAGATCACAGCCCAGCCCCGAAAGCTGCTGAACGCCATTCCCGGGATGACCTACAGGGAAATGCCCGAAGCCGACTGGTGCTGCGGGGCGGCTGGAAGCTACACCTTCCGGCACCACGTGGAGGCGAAGGGTGTCCTAGACCGGAAAATGGCGAATGTGGAGAAGACCGGGGCCCAGATCCTCGTCACCGAGTGCCCGGCCTGCATGATGCATCTCGACTACGGCTCCCGAAGCAAGGGCCTCGGAGTGAAGGTCCAGCACCTGAGCCAGATCCTCGACGAGGCCTACAAGGCGGGGGAGGCGACCTAGCTATTTTTTGAGCCAGTTGATGTCCGTGCCGGTCGGTAGCCGGGGTGTAAAGATCGAAATGAACTGCAGATTTTCTTCGAGTGCCCGAGTGTTGTGGATGATGCCCCGGGGGCACACATGGACATCGCCGGCCTGGACGGGCATCCAGGCCCCATTCACCAGGATCTCGCCGCGGCCGCCCGTGATCACCATGATTTCATCGCAGACGACGTGGAAGTGCTCGCCGATCGTGGTTCCTCGCACCGCGGTTCGGAGCATCAACTGGACGCGGGGGCAGTCATAGGCGAGGTGGCTATCCACCCCTGCATCGGGCAGCACCCGGCCCGCATGGTGAGCGGCCACGTTCAGGAGCAGGCCAATGTCCGGCGTGGAATCAATCAGACCCTTCAGATCACCAGACGAGTAGGCTTCCATGGTGAACCCCCCATTCCGTTTTCTGGTTAGACGGACTTGCATTTGAACACGAGCTTATCCGGCAAGGCGTTTGAAGGGGGAGGATTCGGCTAAGTCCAGAGGGGGCGCAGTGAATCCATCAAGCGGGCGAGCACGTCCCGGTTGCGCCGCGTCCGGCCCTCCCGACCCGCCAGGCCAGAAAAGGGCGGCTCCTTGTCATGCAGAGTCCGGCCGACCCCGGGGCCCAGCAAGTGCTGCCAACGCTCCAGCCAGTCAAGAGGCAGTTCCTTAGGCACGGGAAGGTCCATCAGCGTCAGGTAGAGGAGGGTCCATACCCGGGCCACCACCTGGGCTTCGTAGCCCCCACCAAGGGTCAGCAGGATACGCCCATCGGTGTGGGCGTCGGCCAACGCGAAGATTCTCCGGAAGAGACTTACAAAGGCCTGGGAGGTAAGCGCGAGGTCGCCCAGAGGATCCTCGAAGTGGGCGTCCGCACCGGCTTGGACCACGATCACGTGGGGCGAGAACCAGGCGAGGGCCTGGGGCACCACCGCCTCGAAGGCCTCCAGGTAGTCCCCGGTCTCCGTGTAGGGTTCGAGGGGAACGTTCACGCTGGTGCCCTTCGCCAGACCACTACCGAGCTCCTGGATGTGGCCGGTGCCTGGATAGAGGTAGTGGCCGGATTCGTGGAGGCTGAGGGTCAGCACCCGCTCGTCGTCGTAGAACAGGTTCTGGACACCATCGCCGTGGTGCAGGTCGATATCCAGGTAGGCCACGCGCCAGCCGTGCTTCACGAAGGCTTGGATGGCCACGGCCAGATCGTTGTACAGGCAGAATCCCGCTGCATGACCCTTCTGAGCATGGTGCAGTCCCCCACCCAGTTGGAGTACCCGCTGCTTCTGTCCCGTCATCAACATGCGGGCGCCGTGGAGGGCGCCGCCCACCAGCCACCGGGCGGCGAGGTCCATGCCCGGGAAGATGGGATTGTCCGGCGTACCGAGGCCGAACCGAGCTGCTTCCGGGCTGGGTTTCCCCTGATCCAGGGATTCGATCATGGCGACATAGGCTTCGTCATGGACGGAGAGAATCTCTTCCCGGGTCGCCGCAGGCGCGGCGATGGGCGCTACTTCATGACCCAGACAACGGATCAGATCCAGGACCATCCCCAGCCGCGCTGGCGTGAAGGGGTGTTCCGGACCGAAGTCGTACCCGGCATATTCCGGGCGGTAGATCAGTGCTGCCATGGCTTCTGGATGGGCCAGAGGATGTCGAATCCACCGGCCCGCAAGGCCTCGGCGAGGGGCCGCGTCTGGTTCGAGTCCACCCTCAGGACCGTGCGCACGCCGCCATCCGCACCGGGGTGGGTGAGGATGGAGTGGATGTTGACCTGACGACTGGCGAGAAAGGCCGTGAGGCGGGCCAGTTCTCCAGGCAGGTCGGGAAGGGCCACCTCCAGCCGCGAGGACGGCTTGGTGACACCCGTCAGGAGCATCAGGGCATCCAGGAGGTCCATGCCGGTGAGAATGCCCACGAGTTCAGAGCCGTCCAGCACAGGCAGGCAACCGATCTTCCGATCCCGCATGATCCGTGCAGCGTCTTCGATGGGATCCCACGGATCCGCCGTCAAGACTGGACTGCTCATGGCCAGGGAGACCGGATCATCGGCGGTACGGGGAGCCGGCGATAGGCTGCTGGTGGCGAACCGGATATCCCTGTCCGTGAGAACCCCCACCAGTCGACTCTGATCCATCACCGGAAGATGGCGGAAACCATGCTGCTGGAGTTGCTGGAACGCTTCGCCGATGGGTGTCGTCACCTGGATCACCGTTACCGGTTTCCGCATGATTTCGTTCACCAGCATGGCGGTTCTCCTGGGGCTTCAGGGCGTGCGGAATTCGGCCTGGGAGATGGCCACGCGAAGACCTGGTTGCAGGGGCAGAAGCTGGGGGTGGAGGGACGCATCGGCACTGGGTGGAAGGCTGATCTCGGAATCCAGGGTGCAGAGCCAGGGCAGTTCCTCCACCAGTTGGGTCAGCCGGCCCAGTGTCTCGACCAGTCCACAGACTGGGGGCAGCTGTAATTCGTTAAGTACATCCACGATGTCCAGATCGGTCAGGGGGGTGATGCGCAGGATCGACGCTCCGCCCAGCCGGTGGAACCGCCAGATGGGACCGAAATCAGGATCAGCCGAGAGGCTCAGGGAAACCTTCGGATCTTGATGAGTCAGGTCTGCCTGGGGCGTGTTTGCGATGGGAATGCCGAAGCTTTCCAGGAGCTCCTGGGCCTGTGTTGGAGACAGCACCAAGGGGGCAGTTGCGCCGGTCTGCCCCTCAATGAGTTGTTCCACCCATAGGCGGGCCTGTCCTACGTTCAGGTTCTCATAGGCCGGAATGCGACCCGGGGGCTGCATCCGGAAACGGGCATAGTCGACCACTTTGGAGAGTGCCAGTGCGGCTGATTCCGGGAAACGGAAGGAAGGGAAGATCCGATGGGCGCCACCGTGATCACCCTGCGCGCCCAGGCCTACGGGAACTGCGCCGCTGACCCCCATCAACGAGAGCAGGGTCGGCTTAGCGATGCCAGTACTGCGCTCGGCCTTCACGGCAGCTCGGCGGATGGCCCGGGCCACCAGGGCCGGGTCACAGCCCCCCACGCAGGCGAAGGTGGCGATGAGGGCATCCACCTCCGGGTGCACGAGGGCCTCCAGACAGGCCCGTTCGTAATGCTCTGCCGTGGCCAGGGCATGCAGGTCCACCACCCCTGGACCGGAGAGCCGCATGCCACGGGACTCGCAGGCGTCGGCGCAGATCGTCGCGACTCCGCCGGAGTTGCTGATGACGGCCACGCGGTTGCCCCGAGGCAGGGGCTGGTGGGCAAGCAGCAGGGCGATGTCGAACAGCTCCTCGAGGGTATCGGCCCGGATGACGCCAGCCTGGTGGAACAGAGCCTCCACTTCGGCATCGTTCCGCGGGCTGGCCGCGATGTGGGCCTGGGCCGCGCGTCGCCCTGCCTGGCTCCGAGCACTCTTCACGCACAGGACCGGCTTCTGCCTGGAAACCCGGCGGGCCAGCCGGGCGAAGCGGCGCGGATTCCCGAAGGTCTCGAGGTAGAGCAAAGCTACATCGGTATCTGGATCCTCCTCCCAATACTGGAGCAGATCTGTCCCCGAGACATCCGCCCTGTTTCCCGCCGAGACGAAGGTGGAGAAGCCAAGCCCGCGTTCGGCCGCGTACTGGAGAATGACCACGCCGAGAGCTGCGGAATGGCTGAAGAAACCCACACGCCCCCGGGGAGGCATGGCCGCCGCCAAGCTGGCATTCAACTGCACCGCTTCATTCGTATTCAGAAGCCCCAGGCAGTTGGGTCCCACCAGTCTGGCGCCACGGCTGCGCACCAAGCGCACCAGTTGCTCCTGGAGCTGGGCCCCGAGCGGCCCCGCCTCCGCGAATCCCGCGGCAATCACCAACAGTCCTCGGGCCCCTTTGTCGAGGGCTTCTTCGGCCAGCGGGATCACCTTGGCAGCTGAAACCGCCAGGACCACCAGATCGGGAGGTTCCGGCAAGGAGGCCAGGGAAGGATAGGCACACACCCCTTCGATGGCCCTGGCCTTGGGATTGACCGGATAGACCACGCCCTGGAAGTGGCTCTGGAGGATGTGGCGGAAGATGGCATTGCCCAGGGAGGCCGGATCCCGGGAAGCACCCACCACGGCCACGGTCGCGGGTTTCAGAAGAGGAACCAGGGAATTGGCCGCCGCCACCCGCTCTCGGATCTCGGCCCGTTCACGCTGGGTCTGAGCGGCGCTCAGGGGGAACTGCACGTGGATGATGCCCCCCTCCATGGCTCGCCGGGTTTCAAACCCCGAATCCCGGAAGACGTTGGTCATCTTCTCGTTTTCATGGAGGACGTCAGCCTCGAAGCCCACATAGCCGGAACCGGCGGCCAGGCCAGCCAGGCGTTCGAGGATCAGGCTGCTGATGCCCCGACCCTGGTGGTCATCAGCGACCAGGAAGCTGACTTCGGCAATGCCCGCACCCTTGCCCACATAGTTTCCCAATCCCACCACCCGCTGCCCAGCGCCGCTCCCCTCTATGGCCAGCAGGCAGCCTTGTTCGTGGGGATTCTCCTTACAGAGTTCCTCCACAAATTTCCGGGAGACGCTGGACACACCTCCCATGAAACGCATGGACAAGGTCTCCCGGGAGAGACTCTGCATGAAAGCCTCGACCCGGTCTACGTCATCGGGAGAGGCGATGCGCAGCAGGATTCCCTGGCCATCCTTCAACAGGGCGAACTCTTGGAAATGTGCGCCATCAGGAATGATGCTGAACACGGGGCGTCTCTTGGTTGGTGCGATGCGACCACCCTACCACGACCGTTCTTCGTTCTGGACTGTTGGTCGGCAGCAGCTTAAATTGGCCAGATAACTCAACCAGCGTGGAGGAGAAGATGAATGGACGCGAGGCGTTTCTCGTGGCACGGGACTTTTTGGTCCAGCACCGGAATGACCGTGCCAGCGCCATTCGAGCCTTCAAGTGGCCCGTTCTGGAAACCTTCAACTGGGCGATCGATTTTTTCGATGTCTACGCCGCGGGCAATGAAAACCCCGCCCTCTGGATTGTCGAGGAGAACGGGAGCGAGACCAAGGTCAGCTTCCGGGACCTCTCCCTGCGCAGCAACCAGATCGCCAATTCCCTGAGGGCCCTGGGCGTCAAGCGCGGTGATGGGGTGCTCATCATGCTGGACAACGTGCTGCCCCTCTGGGAAATGATGTTGGCCTGCATCAAACTGGGTGCGGTGCTCGTGCCTTCCACCCTGCTGCTCTCTCAGGCCGACATCCAGGACCGCCTGGATCGTGGGGGAGTCAAGCATCTGGTGGTGGATGCGGCGCAGACGGCCAAGTTCGAGACCCTGGATGCCGGACTCACCCGCATCAGCGTTGGCGCGAAGGTAGCCGGTTGGCAGGATGTGGCGGAGCTTTGCGGCGGGGCCACATCCTATGCGCCGGATGCCAGTACCCGCGCCACGGACCCCATGCTGCTCTACTTCACGTCGGGCACCACGGCCAAACCGAAGCTGGTGCTCCACACTCATCAATCCTACCCCGTGGGCCATCTCAGTACCCTGTACTGGGTGGGGCTGCGCGAGGGGGACGTCCACTACAACATCAGCTCGCCGGGTTGGGCGAAGCATGCCTGGAGCAGCTTCTTCGCGCCGTGGAACGCCGGGGCCTGCATCTTCGTCTACCGTTCCGCGAGATTCAGTGCGTCGGCCACCCTACAGGTCATTGCCGACAAGGGCGTGACCACGCTCTGCGCCCCTCCGACGGTCTGGCGCCTGTTCATCCAGGAGGACCTCGCTGCCTACCAGGTGAAGCTGCGGGAACTGGTCGGTGCCGGAGAACCCCTGAATCCAGAGGTCATCAGCCAGGTCCAGAAGGCCTGGGGGCTCACCATCCGCGATGGCTACGGGCAGACGGAAACTACGGCCCAGGTGGGCAACCCGCCGGGAGAACCGGTGAAGGCCGGCTCCATGGGGCGGCCCCTGCCAGGCTACGATGTCGTGCTCCTGGATCTTGATGGGAACGAGGCCGTGGAAGGCGAAATCTCGCTGAGGCTGAATCCCCGACCACTGGGCCTGATGGCGGGCTACAAGGACGATCCGGCCAAGATGCAGAAGGCCGAGGCGGAGGGCTTCTACCGGACCGGGGACGTGGCCACCCGGGACGAGGATGGCTACCTGTTCTTCGTCGGCCGGGCCGATGATGTCTTCAAGAGTTCCGATTACCGGATCAGCCCCTTCGAGCTGGAGTCCTTCCTCATCGAGCATGAATCTGTCGCGGAAGCCGCGGTGGTGCCCAGTCCGGATCCCCTGCGGCTGGCCGTGCCCAAGGCCTACATCATCCTGCGGGCAGGCTTCGAGCCGAACCGGGACACGGCCCTGGCCCTGTTCCGGTTCATCCGCGAACGGCTTTCGCCCTACAAGCGCATCCGGATTCTCGAATTTGGAGATCTGCCGAAGACCATCTCCGGCAAGATCCGGCGGGTGGAACTGCGCAAGCGGGCGGCCGAGCAGACCCATTCCCCCACGGAGTTCCTGGAGGAGCAGTTCCCTGAACTGAAGTAGGCATGGACCGGCATCTGCGCGAGGGTCGAAGATGGGACCCGTGCCGTTGGCCTCTCGGCGCCGAGCACCTTCCTTTCTATTTCCCGGAGGTTCCATGAAGTACCTTGACGATGATCGGGATATCCGGTTCAACCTCTTTGAATGGCTCGACCTGGACGCGGTGCTAAGGTCTCCTCAGTACCAGGAAGTGGATCGGGACCAGCTCGCCATGGTGCTTGATGAGGCCCTCAAGGTGGCCCGGGGCAGTGTCGCAGCCTGTAACGAGGCGGGAGACCGGATCGGTGCGCAGTTCGAGAACGGGAAGGTGACCTTGCCCGAGGGCTTCGCCGAGGCCTACGGAGATCTCGCTTCTGGCGGTTGGATCAGCCCGACCATGGAGCCCGGTTTCGGCGGCATGGGCCTGCCCGAATCCGTGGGCACCGGCATCAGTGAGTTCATCATGGGTGCCAACACCTCGCTGGGCTTGGAGATTCTCTTAACGCGAGGCGCCGCCCACCTCATCGAGACGTTTGGCAGTGACGAGCTGAAGGCCACCTACTGTGAGCGGATGTACAGCGGGGAATGGACCGGTACCATGTGCCTCACCGAGGCTGGCGCGGGCAGCGACCTGGGCGCCCTCACCACCAAGGCCGTGTGGCAGGAAGATGGAACTTACCTCCTCAGCGGAGAGAAGATCTTCATCACCAGCGGCAACCACGAGCTGACTCCGAACATCATCCACGCGGTGCTGGCCCGGACTCCGGGCGCCCCGGCTGGGCCCAAGGGCCTCAGCCTATTCGTGGTGCCCAAGGTGCGGGTGAATGTGGACGGCTCTCTGGGCGAGGCCAACGACGTCACCTGCGCCGGCATCGAGCACAAGCTGGGCATCCACGGCTCGCCCACCTGCAGCCTGGTATTTGGCGCCAACGGTGGCAGTCAGGGCTTCCTCTTGGGCCAGGAGGAACAGGGCCTGGCCCACATGTTCCAGATGATGAATGCCGCGCGCTGGGAGGTCGGGGTCCAGGGGCTGAGCAACGCCTCGGCGGCCCATCAGGCGGCGCTCGCCTACGCCAAGGAACGCCTGCAGGGCCGTGGCCCGGCTGCGGGCAAGGGGGCGGGGCAGTCCCTCATCATCGAGCACCCGGATGTCCGGCGTTCGCTTCTGCTCCAGTCGGCCTATGTGCAGGCCATGCGGGCGCTCGTGTCGTACACCGCCTGGTGCATGGACATGGCCCATGTCTCCCAGGGAGAGGAACGCGACCGTTGGCAGGGCCTGGTCGAGCTGTTCACGCCCATCTCCAAGGCCTGGTGTACGGATTGGGGCTTCCGCGTGACGGAATGGGCGCTCCAGGTGTTCGGCGGCTACGGTTACACCATGGACTACCCGGCCGAGCAGTACCTCCGGGACTGCAAGATCGCATCGATCTACGAAGGCACCAATGGCATCCAGGCTCTGGACTTGGTCGGACGGAAGTTCAGGATGCAGGAGGGCCGACCCGTGAAGGCCTTGCTGAAGCTGGCTGGGGACGCCGCCGATTCATTGACTGGGAATCCCGTGCTGGGCGCCTCTGCGCGGCAGCTGGCCGATGCCGTGAAGGTTCTGAGCGCCGTATTGACCCAGATTCCTGGCCGCGAAAACGCGTCCTTGCTGATGGTCCTCAACGCCGTTCCCATCCTCGACATGCTGGGGCATGTGGTGGGTGGCTACCTTCTGCTCCAGCAGGCGGAGTTGGCCATGCAGAAGGCTGCGACACTCATGGGTGAGCGCGGTGTGGATCCCAACGACCCACAGGCTGTCCGGTCCCTCCAGGCGGGCAGCCGCGATGCGGCCTTCTATCAGAACAAGGTGCAGGCCGCGATCCACTTCTCCCACCGCGGCCTTCCCCTCGTGGCGGCCCATGCCGTGGCGCTGCTAGGTGGAGAGACCGCCCCCATGGAGGCGATGTTCTAGCGCAGAGCTCCAGACAGATGGCTCCCCGGTGATCCGGCCATCGGACGGACCTGATCAGGAGCATGGGATCCACTTCCGCCAACAGCCAACCCCTCGCGGCGGAGGTGCTCATGGGGGTGACGAGGACCAGCTGCTCCGGCGCCGTCAGACCATCGAGGCACCGATGGCCCTGGAAGAAACACATTGAAGTCCTGCCCCTCCCAGACGAACATGGCGGTTCCTATGGCGCACTTCCGCAAGTACCACGGACTGGGCAATGACTATCTGGTCATCGATCCCATCGATATCCCCTTCGACCCGACTCCCGAGGCTGTGCGGATCATGTGCGACCGCCATCACGGTGTCGGCTCGGATGGCATCCTCCTGGGGCCCCTGGTACATGCGGGCGGCCCCACGCTCCGCATCTTCAACCCGGATGGGAGCGAAGCCGAGAAGAGCGGCAACGGCCTGCGCATCTTCTCCTGGTACCTCCACGAACGGGGCTATGTCTCCGAGCCGGAGTTCCCCCTCCTCACCCAAGGGGGGCCTGTGCGGGCCTGGATAGTCGATCCCGTGAAAAAACGGATCCGTATCGATATGGGCACCCCCAGCTTCGATACCCGGACCGCCGCGCCGGGAGCAGGCTGTGCAGAGATCCTCGACCAGGCATTCGACTTCGCGGGAGAATCTTGCCGGATCGGTTTCGTCTCCATGGGCAATCCCCATTGCGTGGTGCTGGGGAAACCTGTCTCGGAAGAACTGGCCCGGCGGCTCGGCCCCCTGGTCGAGCATTCACCTCTCTTCCCGGCCAGGACCAACGTGCAGTTTCTGGAGATCCTCGGCCCCTCCGAGATCCGGATCGAGATCTGGGAACGGGGTGCGGGTTACACGTTGGCCTCGGGCAGTTCCAGTTGCGCCGGGGCTGCCGTCGCCCGTCGGCTCGGGCTGGTGGCGGGGGACGTGATCGTCGTCCACATGCCGGGTGGAGTGCTCGACGTGGGTTTTGAAGGCGGGGCAGTCCTCCTGACCGGCCCCGTGGAAAAGGTGTTTGAAGGAACCTTCTCGGAAGATCTTCTGGCAAGAATACGGAGTGCCGGCGGATGAATGACGCGGCGAACCTCACCGACACCCTGCTCGCCTTCACGAAGAGCGCGCACCAGTGCGGAATCACGGAGGCGAGGCCCGCGGAGCGAGGGTCGCCTCTATTCCCGAGAGGGATTCTGGGACCGGTGGAATGTCCGTCATGACCCGCGCTGCAAGGTCCAGACGTATCGAAGGGCAGGTGCTCACCCCGGAAGGGTTTCGTTCGGGTGCCCTGGACATCGACGAGGCTGGCCGGATCGCCCGGGTGACTGGATCTCCGGTCGAGGAAAGCCAGGTGAGGCTGGGCCATTCACCGATCATCCTGCCCGGCTTCATCGACCTGCATGTTCATGGCGGTGCCGATCACGACATCATGGATGGAGGGGATGCGGTCCGTCACGTGACCCGGTTCCTTGCCCAGCACGGCACGACCGCTCTCGCCGCCACCACCATGACGGCTCCTGCCGAGGACTTGGCAGCTGCCTTCCAGGGCTTGGCTCCCTTCCTGGGGGCGCGATCCGCAGGAGGTGCGAGGGTCCTGGGGGTTCACCTGGAAGGGCCCTTCATCAACCGTGATCGTCTCGGTGCCCAACCGGACCACACTCGCCCCATGGCCCTTGATGAGGTTTGGCGCCTGCATGCCATCGCCCCCATCCGGCTCATCACGCTGGCGCCCGAGACCCCCGCCAATCGATCGGCCATCCGCGAACTGACCCATGCGGGCATCCGTGTCCAGTTGGGACACACCCAGGGCTCCTATGAGGATGCCCTGGAGGCGCTCAGCCTCGGCGCCAGCGGCTTCACCCACCTCTTCAACGCCATGCCCGGCCTGCATCACCGCAGCCCCGGAATGGTGGGCGCCGCGCTCGCCAAGGCGGAGTACGCGGAGATCATCCCGGACCTGCTGCATGTCCATCCTGGGGCCATCCTCGCGGCACTGCGTGCCATCCCGAAGTTGTACTGCGTGACGGATTCGACTGCCGCCGCAGGCATGCCCGACGGCGAGTATCGGCTTGGTCGCCACCGGGTGACGAGGTGCCTGGGTGGAGTGCGGCTGCCCGATGGAACCCTGGCCGGCTCGGCGCTCACCATGGATCAGGCGCTTCGCAATCTCGTGGATGTTTTAGGTCTGGGGCTCTCGGCGGCTTCCCGCTGCCTCTCCACCCATGCAGCGGACCATCTCGGCATCCGGGATCGCGGAAGACTCGTCGAGGGTGCCTGGGCCGATGCCGTTGTACTGGAGGGGGACCTGAAGCTCCGCGAGGTCTTCGTGGAAGGAGTTTGCCTTGACCCGCATGCTGGATGAAGCTCGAGAGGCTCCTTCCGCAGTTGCGCGGCTGCTGGCCTCCGACTCAAGGGACTACCAGGAACTTGGCGCCTTCCTGCGGAAGCACCCCCCCACGGGGATCCTCACCCTCGGGCGCGGCAGTTCGGATCATGCGGCCCAGCACACGGCCTACCTCATCATGGCGCGCCTGGGCCGCCTCGTGACTTCCCTGCCCATGTCGCTGGTGACGCTCTACCACGCGAACCTGGCCCGGCCCGGACTGCTGGTGCTGGCCTTCTCGCAATCCGGCCAGAGTCCAGACCTCGTGGATCCCATGCGCTACTTCACGGGGAACGGAGCAACTACGGTGGCCCTGGTGAATGTCCCCGATTCGCCCCTGGCCCGGGAGGCCACGCGGGTCTTCCCGCTCCACGCAGGCGAGGAGCGCAGTGTTGCCGCCACCAAGTCGTTCATCGCGCAACTGGTCGCGGGAGCCAGGATCGTCTCTGCGTGGGAGGAGGATCCAGCCTTTGGGGCCAGCCTGGCCCAGCTGCCCGGCGCCATGGAAGCTGCGGCCCATGCCGACTGGTCCGCCGGTGTCAGAGCCCTCTCCGGCGTGGAACGGTTGTTCATCCTGGGCAGGGGCACCGGACTTGCGATTGCCCAGGAGGCGGCCCTCAAGTTGATGGAGACCTGTGGCATCCAGGCGGAGGCGTTTTCGGGCGCAGAAGTACGACATGGTCCCATGGCCATCGTGGACGAAGGCTTCCCGCTCCTCATCTTCGCCCCACGCGGACCAGCTCAGGCCGGCCTGATCACTCTGGCCCATGACCTCATGGCGCGGGGCGCGCAAGTGCTCCTCGCGGCCCCTCCGGAGGTTCCCGGGGTGCTGCTCCCGCTGGTTCCAGCACCGCATCCTGAAATGGATACCGTGACGGCAATCCAGAGCTTCTACCCCATCGTGGAGGCTCTGTCCCGGGCGCGGGGTTATGATCCGGATCATCCACCCCATCTTTCGAAGGTGACAAGGACCCGATGACCGCCATGATCCCGCCCCGCACGGAACAACCCCAGCCAGGCCACGAGCATCTGGATGAATACGGCATCTCAAAGCTCGTAGGGGTCCTGGTTGACGACCAAGCCTTTGCGGCCAGGGCGGTGGGACAGGCCGCGGAGCAGATCGCTTTTGCGGTGGAAGGGGCCGTTCCGCGGTTGGAGAACGGCGGCCGGATCATCTACGTGGGGGCTGGGACCTCCGGGCGGCTGGGTCTCCTGGACAGCGTGGAGCTGAACCCCACTTTCTCGTGGCCGCAGGATCGCGCACTCGCGCTCCTCGCTGGAGGCCCGTCCGCGATCTACCAGGCGGTCGAAGGTGCCGAGGATGATCAGGCCAAGGGCGCCCGGGACCTTGCTGAACTTGGTCCGGGGCTGAACGATGTGGTGGTGCTGCTCGCAGCTTCCGGTGCCACTCCTTACACGCTGGGCGCGCTCTCCGCCGCGCGGGCCGCCGGGGCGTTCACCATCGGCATCGCCAACAACCCAGGCGCCCCGCTCGCGGAAGGCGCCGACGCGGGCATCATCCTGGACACCGGTCCGGAGGTCATCTCCGGCAGCACGCGCCTCAAGGCCGGCACCGCCCAGAAGATCGCGCTAAACACGTTCTCTTCGGCCGTGATGGTGCGGCTCCACAAAGTGTTCGGGAATCTCATGGTCGACCTCCGACCCACCAACGCCAAGCTCGTTCGCCGTTCGATCCGGCTCATCGCCCTGGCCGCCGGCACGGACGAGGAACAGGCCCGGATGGCCTTTGAAGCCTGTGACCGCCAGGTCAAGCCGGCGATTGTCTCCCTCCTGAAGGCCATTGGACCGGACCAGGCGCGGGAGCGACTCTCGGCGGCCCGAGGCAGCGTACGCGCCGCCCTTCAGGCCTGAGGGTGCCAGGGGAGACCCCAACGCTGCCAGTAAAGGATTCCAGGTCCCCATGGAGGTGGCTTGGCGATTTTTCACGGTTCCAGGTGGATTGGGCACGTTCCCCTCGCAGTCTTGAGGGAGCCCGATCGGAACTGTCGTCATCTTGTCAGTGGGTCGTACGGGGCTGGAAAGCCCCTGTGGGACCATCAAGGACTCACGATACTGAACGGGGGAGCAGGGATGCCGCAGGATTCACAGGATCGGCCAGCCATTCTCGCCCTCGGCATCGATGCGGGAGGAACTGAAACCCGCTGGGCGCTCGCGCGCCCGCCGGGAGTGATCGTGGCGGAAGGACGGGTGCGGGGATTCAGTGCCCATGAGTTTTCTGGCCCAGGCCAGGACCAGGACCAGGACCAGGTTGTCGTCATCCTGGAGGACCTCGCGCGGGCGGTCCTGGCCCACGGTCGCCCGGCGCGGGTGCATGCCGGCCTGACCGGATTCGGGGCCCCAAGCGAGGGCCTCGCCCGCCTGATAGCAGAGCCGCTGGGGCTGCCTATCCAGGCCGTTACCTTGAGCAGTGACATCGAGACGGCTTATCTCGACCTCTTCGCCATAGGCCAAGGCTACCTGGTCTACGCCGGCACCGGATCCGTCGCTGCTTTCATCGACGATGCTGGTGTGCTGCACCGCGCCGGTGGTCGTGGCGTCATCCTCGACGATGGCGGAGCTGGCTACTGGATCGCATGCGAGGCGCTCCGCCATGTTTGGCGCGCCGAGGATGGGCGCCCTGGAAGCTGGCGTGAGTCGCCCATGGCCCACGAACTCTTCGCGCTCGTCGGAGGGTCGGACTGGTCGCAGACGCGGCAGTACGTCTACAGCGGCAGCCGGGGTGACGTCGGCCGTCTCGCCCTCGCGGTGGCGCGAGCCGCGGATCGTGATCCGGTCGCCTCTGCCATCCTGCAGGCGGCGGGCGCCGAACTGGCTCGTCTCGCCCGCACCCTGATCGTCCGCCATGGTCCCCGCCCCGTGGCGCTCAGCGGCCGCGCCGCCGCCCTGCATCCGCTCATCTCCGAGACGATGTGCGCGGCACTGCCCGCCGGCACGCCCTTCGCGTTGCGCCCCTGTCGCGGCGAGCATGCCGCCGCACGCCTTGCCCTCGGCGCCGCGGTCGGTACTCCGAATCCACCCACAAAAGACCTCGCACCATGAGACGAAGCCTCGCCCATCTCCTTCTGCTCCTGGCCACCGTCGGCTGCGCCCGCCACCCGGCCATCGACCATTCCTACCGGGCCAAGAGCCAGGACAGCCGAGTACAGTTCCTCATCCTGCATTTCACCGGGGAGACCTGGGAGTCCTCGCTCAAGATCCTCACCGAGGACAAGGTGAGCAGCCACTACCTCGTGCGCGCTGACCCTGTGCAGGTCTACCAGCTGGTGGATGAGAGCCAGCGGGCCTACCACGCCGGACTGAGCTCATGGCAGGGGCAAACCCAACTCAATGCCGCTTCCATCGGCATCGAGATCGAGAACCTCGGCGATACGCAGGGTCCGAACGGAATCGAGTACCACGCATACCCGAAGGCGCAGATCGACGCGGTCATCGCCCTGGTCAAGGAGATCGTCACCCGCCACGGGATCCGCCCCGACCACGTCCTCGGCCATAGCGACATCGCGCCCACGCGCAAGGTGGACCCCGGTCCGACCTTCCCTTGGAAGCGTCTCGCCGATGAGGGGCTCATCCTCTGGCCCGATCCTTCCGCCGTGACCGCGTGGCGTACCAGCTATGAAGCGAACCTGCCCGACATTGCCTGGTTCCAGGCGAAGCTCGTCCAGCACGGCTTCGCCATTCCGAAGACTGGAGCGCTCGACGCCCCCACGAAGCAGGTCCTCGCAGTCTTCCAGATGAAATACCGTCCCTCGCGCTACGACGGCGTTCCAGACGCGGAGACGGCGGCGCTCCTGGAGGTCCTGACCACTCCGGTCGTCAAGGCACCCTAGGCAACGGGATCGGAGCCTTCCTGCTCTCTTGGAGGCGGTCGCCGAACCAGGTCCAGATGGCCCTATTGAAGGCCAGGCTCGGTGGGGACCCGGCCAGGATGGCGTGGTAGCTGGTCAGGGGTTCCCCGGGCTTCTGGCGGAACCTTGGCTCCGTATCCCACAGCTGGGGGTGCTCGATATGGAACTGGATGCCCAGGACATTGGGAAAGCGCTGGTGTTCGATGGCTTCCACGACCTTGCCATCCCGCGAGGTGGCGATGCTGACCCAACCACTGCCGAGCTCTCCCAGGGCCTGGTGATGGGAGCTGAGCACGCGCGGGTGGTCCGTTGGCTTGAAGTCCATGGCCTGGAACTTACCCTTGCCCTTCAACTGGAGCGAGTGGAAGTTGTAGGCCATGACCTTGTCCAGGGGGGACAGGCGCCGGTACGGGTTGCTATGCCACTGTTCGGGGCCGAGGGCGATCGCGTCCTCGATCGTGGACTTACCGTAGATTTCGCTCCAGATGTCCTGGATGAGGGAACCTCCCGTGGCCACGTTCAGGCTCTGGAAGCCCAGGCAGATTCCCAGAATCGGAAAGCCGGGGCGTGCGTCCAGGAGGGCATGGCTGTCGGGAGCCTGCGAGCCACCCAGCAGTTGGAAGATGGTCGACAGTTCCAGGTAGTTCCGGAAGGGATCCTCGACCTCCGTGAGGAGGCTCGTCTTCTGGTGAAAGACGGTGGCGGGAATGTCGGATCCGCCGAAGAAGATGATGCCATCCGCCTTCTTCAGGATGGTCTCGACTTCGGGCGTGCAGGCGTTCTTACGGAAGATCTCCGGCTCGCTGATCTCGGCGGAGACAGCGTGGAACTTGATCCAGTCGAGGCGATTCGCCTGGACGAATTTCCGGGCCGCCTCGAAGTCTTCCTGCTGTCTGACGTGAAATACACCGATGACCGTGAGACCCGGGACGACGAGGATCCCCTTTTCCCGCAAGGCGACCAGACCGCGGAGGTTGTGGACGATGGGATTGAAGATCACCAGACGGACGCCATCCCCGGCGGGCCGGGGCTGGTCCAGAAAGCGATCCAGGGGCTGGGCGAAAAGGGCCAGACCCACAGCCAGGCAGATAACCAGGTGCTTCAAGTGATTCAGGAACCTTCTTCTGCTCATGTAGCTACTCCAGGCGGACACCCAACCCCGGTGCATCGGGAAGGATAAGCTCGCCCACGTCCAGGGTCACTCCCATATAGGGATCGTTGGCGATGAGCAGGTTCCCGTCCATGACGGCGCAGTCCACCAGCGGAGACAAGTGGGCCTCGCCCGTGATGGTGCAGGAACTGGGGACCATGCAACCAAGCATGGTCTCACCTTCTTGCCTTGCTTCCTAAGACCCCAAACCAAAAGCCCCTAGATCTCTCTAAGGGCTTTTGGTGGACCTGATCAGGATCGAACTGACGACCTCTGCATTGCGAAGTAATAGGGCAATCCATTATAGGTCTAACAAATTCAATGACATGCAAGCCTTTCGAACGCTGTATTACTGATTTTATTACGATTGTATTCTGCAATAGTGCAATAGCTGATCACTGCTTATTGCATTATAATAGTGGTCTAGGCTAACTTATCAGCCCCCCATAGCTTCGAATTGGCCTTTTTAATGTCTTCTATACCCAATTCTATATAGCCCTCAGAGGTCTTAATGTCTTTGTGGCGTAAGCTGTTTTGAATCACGAAGGCAGAGGCTCCATCCTTGGCTAGCAGGGTGGCGTAGGAGCCTCGCAGCCTATGAGGGGAGAG
>CAIYNT010000159.1 GCA_903927605.1 uncultured Holophagaceae bacterium | reverse complement strand
GCGGGTGTGCAGGGTGAGGGTGCCATTCTCCGGCATGGCATCCACGGCGTTGATGCAGAGGTTCATGAAGGCGTGGGTCAAGGCACTGGCATCACCCTGGATGGGCCGGAGTTCCGCTTCCAGATCTATCTCCAGTTGCACTTTCGCCAGGGTTGTCCGCTCCAGAAGACCGACCTGCTCCCTGAGAAGCGCGTTGATATCGAGTTCCTGGATCTCCTCCGGGCTCTGGCGGGCGAAGCTCAACAGGCTCTTGACCATCTTGCCGCCCCGTTCAGTGGCCTTGCAGATGGTGTCGAGGGCCTGGTGGAGGGGACTGCCGTAGGGTTGGGTGCCGATATGGGCCGAAGCTAGGCCGAGGATGGCCCCCAGCACATTATTCATGTCGTGGGCCACACCACCGGCCAGGGTTCCCAGGCTTTCCATTTTCTGGGATTGCAGAAGCTGGGCCTGGAGTCTGGCCTTCTCCTCTTCGGCCCGTTTTTGTTCGGAAATGTCTCGATGGAAGGAGAGGATGGCTGTTTTCCCCGCAATGGACACGAGGCTGCCTGTAGCCTCCGCGAAATAGGTGTGACCATCCTTGTGAACCTGCCCCAGTTCGACCTTGATCGCCTCTCCAGCCAACATGCGCCGCATACGCTCGGCAGCCAGATTGGAGGTTTCGAGCGTATCAGTATCCTTCAGGTGTAGGCCCAGCATCTCCTCTTTGAGATAGCCGTGCATGTGGGCATAGGCCTCATTCATATCGAGAATTTGCCCATCGGTGGAGATGATGACAATCCCATCCATGGCCTTCTCGAAGATGGTCCGGAACCGTTGCTCGCTCTCCTGCAATAAGTGTTCTGCGTGCTTCCGCTCGGAGATGTCTTCCTTGACCGCGACAAAGCTTGTGATGACTCCCTGGTCATTCTTCACGGGCGAGATGGATGCCTGTTCCCAGAAGTGTTCACCGTTCTTCTTTTTGTTTTGAAGTTCACCTCGCCAGGTCTTGCCAGAGAGAAGTGTGTCCCAGAGCGTCTTGTAGACTTCCGGCGGGGTGAAACCCGCTTTAAGGATGCGTGGATTCTGACCTATGGCCTCGGCGGAAGAGTAGCCCGTGACCGTTGTGAACATCGGATTGACATACTCAATAGCACCTTGGGTGTCGGTGATGACGATGGAGACAGGGCTTTGCTCTACGGCGGTCGAGACCTTGCGAATGGCCTCTTCTGCCCTCTTCTGATCTGTAATGTCCCAATTGGTCACCCGGCGACCCGCAGGATTTCCCCGTTCGTCCTGAACAGGGGCACATATATGGCTGAACCAGATCTGATGACCATCCCGATGCAGGATGCGGAACTCGATGGGGTGGATCTTATGCTCCACCAGGGCTTCATGCACGTGATCCCTGACCATGTCCCGATCATCCGAATGGCAAATTCGGTAGATAAGATCAGGATCCAGTTGAAAATCTTCTACTGAATATCCTGTGATGCGCTCACAGGAAGGGCTCATCCAATTGATGCTGCCATCTTGAGCCATCCAGTATTCCCAGTCATAGGTAAAGTCAGCCACAACGCGGAATCGCTGCTCGCTCCTGATCAAAGCCTGGGTCGCACGCTGGATTTCGGTCACGTCCAGGGCCATGGAAGCCACACCAAATTTCTGGCCTGCAGCATTGAGGAGTGGGGTATTGAACCATCGACAGAGGATGAGAGAGCCATCCTTACGCTTGTTCTCATGTTCAGCCTGAGACAGCAGTCCTTTTTGGGTCAGGTCCTCGGCAAGGTGATGGACTTGATCCAGTACCTCCGACTTCGGGGGCACGATGAGTTCAATGATGGGCTGGCCAATGGCCTCAGCAGCCGAATAGCCGAACATCCGCTCCGCCGCCGGGTTCCAACTTTGGACACGGCCATCCATACCCCATTCAAGGACGGCCAGAGGCGTCTGGTTGAGGTGAAGTCTCCACCGCTCTGCCTGGGTCAGGGTCATCTGTTCAGGCCTGAGGGGCTTTTCCGTTGAGTAGCAAAACACAGGCGGTGCCTTCTGATCGAGGGCGTTACGGAAGGATTCCATCCCAGGTACAGAAGGGTCCCAGACCACCAGGTCGAAGGAATCCTCACGAACTCTGGCAATGGCTTCGTCTGCATTTACGGCATAGACCACCTCAGCCGTTGAACCTTCAATTCCCCCGGACAGAAGGGGTGTCGAGGAGGCCTGTTGCCGGATGATCAGGAGGCGCATTGTGAATCCCAATAGTGTAAATAAAATTCAGAAGTTCGGGGCTGCCGGGGAATGCACGAGGCATGAACACGATTTGCGATTGGCGGTCTCAAAGGCCAAACGTCCCCTCAGAGTGTGCAATTGATTCAGGGAGGCTGAGAATACCCTTCGGTTGAATTCGGTGGTTACCTCGTAGGACGCCTCTAGGGTCGAGTTCAAGATCGAATGCTGCTGATAGGTTCCATTATCGGAACCATCGGAGGCCGGGTGGTCGATCGTCTCGGAGGTCCCTGACGGAACCAGTGTCAGAGGCGTGAGTCGGCCTTGGCCGAGCTGAATCGGTTGCCTGGGATCCCTACTCATGCCGACCTCCGCCCGGACGGGAGAACAGTTCTCTCGATCCGATGGGACATGATCCAGGCGACGACCTCGTCGAGCACGAAGGCCAGTTTCTTCCTGGCCCCCGGCAACTGAATGTGGGGGCATCCCTGATCCAGCCACTGGTAGACCGTCCGCTTGGAGAGCCCGCCAGGGATCATAGGTCGGAGCTGACTGACCAGCTCATCGGTGCCGAGCAGAGGGGTGAGGTCACGGCTGCCGTCCGCCACCCCCATCGAGGGCATGGTCTGGGGGTCTGCCTTAGGCTTCATCATCGCTGTTCCTTCCGAGGTAAGGGAATCCCACCCCGGCTAGAGACCGGGGAAAGGCATGGCTCTGGGTGAGGCTTCGGTGGGAGTGGGGTCTTACCTATTCAGGGGTCGTCGACGTTGGGGTCACTGTGAACGCCAGCTCTACTCCGTCAAAGGAGCGGTCCACGATCGTTTTGATACTCGACGGGACCTTCTGGACGTAGAACTGGCTGGTCGAGATAGACGCATGCCGGAGGAGGTCTCGGACCTGATGTGCCCCTGCTCCTGCGGCGACGACGATCGTTGCGCACGAGGCTCTTAGGCGGTGAGGGGTGAGGTTGGCCTTGCCGATGGCCTCCCCTGCCGCCTTGACCACCCCTCGGGTGTAGCCCTTCAGGTGGATGGACTCTGCCCTCCCAGGTATGACCCACTCACTCTTCCGGGGCAATACCTCCAAGGCCCGCCGAACCTCGGCAGCTACAGGGATCATCTGGGCCTTCCCGTTTTTACTACGGGCGGGAGCGTAATAGTCCCCGTCGCCACTGAATCCGTCCCAGCGAAGACGGAGGGCCTCGGATTCGCGTAGGCCCATGAGGAGCATGGCGCGGATGGCCACCTGCTGGTGCTGGTTCCCGGTCAGGTCTACCGCTTGGAGGAAGGGGATGACGTCATCGATCACCAGGAAGGGCCGGTTGTCCTCTGCTAAGTCCTCGTAGGGCATCTCCCGCAGGGGATTGGCGACGATACGATGGTTGCGATAGGCCCAGCCGAGGGCCACACCCAGGTAGCGAAGGACGATGTTCACTGAACTCGGGCTCATGGGGCGCTGGTCCGAAGCTGCTTGGTCCATCAGGGACTTCTTCAGGGCGACGACTGCAGCGGCGGTAAGGCGGCGTACGGGGGTTTCCCCAAGGATGGGAACGATCCTGTCGAAGGCGTACTGGGCTCGCTGCAGGTGCTCGGGGTTCGCACCCCTGGTCTCCACCCAATAGGTCAGGACCTCGGCCACCGTCATGTGAACCTCGATCCCCTCCCGCTCTCGAAGGAGATCATCCCGCTGTTGATCCAGGAGACGCTTGGCGGTCTCAAGCCGAGTGGTTGGGAAGGTCCCGGACTTGACCACCTGGCCGACCCGGATCTTGTACTCCCAGTACCCCTTGGGAGTCCGTCGGAGCCCGTTCTTGAATCCGCGTGCTGCCACTGGGTCCCCGTCATGATGGGAGGATCTTTCCTCACCTACCCTATAGGGCGATGCTTCCCGAAAATGCACCTGTCGCTGATCCAGGTATCGAAGTCCTGTCCCCGCACCTCGAACTGGAGGGCCCCAAGGGGCATCTCCATCCTCTCCGTCTCCTTCTCCGGCCATGCCTGGCCCTATAGCTCAAGGTTGGCTGACGGCATGATCACCTCGTGACCCCAGTAGCAACTGGCCAACGACGGGATCCGCCCTTGGCCGCAGCCTCGGTGGGCACCGACTGACGGGAATGCCCCGATCGGAACCCACCACCCCTGGTGGTGGATGGCCCCGAAATCCACACCACAAATACACCACAACCACCGGAACCCGGTGCTCAAATAAAGGACTTATGAGCGCCGAAAAGCACCCTGGTGCACCCAACTGCACTCGAAATTCGAGCATCAAAAAACCCCGGAGACTGAGCATCTACGGGGCTTTTCTTTTGGGGCGGCTGATGGGACTCGAACCCACGACACCTGGAATCACAATCCAGTACTCTAACCAACTGAGCTACAGCCGCCGTCGGACCATCCAGACTATCCTGGACGGCTCGGGATGGCCAGCGGGAACCTTCGGGGCACTGCGGTCATCGAATGACATGCTGGGGATCCGGCCAAGTGAGGGGTTTCATGAATCGTCAGGTGAAACAGGTTCTGGGGTTATCGGTCTTCGCAGCCGGGTGCATGGCTCTGGGGATGGGGCTCAGTCACGGGTGGCAAGTGGCCGCCCAGGAAGAGAAGCCGGTGGTGGTGGATGCCAAGGGGCTGGATCGGTTGCCGCCCATCGCGGAGGTGGCGGAGAAGCTGAACCCCACGGTCGTGGCCATCACCAACACGAGCTTTGTGAAGAACCGTCGTGGGTTTGAACATCCCCAGGTCGGTGGTCAGGACTTCTTCGATTTCTTTTTCGGCCCTGGCGGCCCCCAGCAGCGGCGTACCCCCCGGGGGGGTGAGGACGAGCAGAGGGCCGTGTCCGGGGGATCCGGCGTGATCATCAGCCCCAATGGCGAGATTCTCACCAACTATCATGTGGTCGCCAGCATGGGGAGCACAGACAATTCGCTGGAGGTGAAGACCAGCGATCTGAAGACCTACAAGGCCACGGTGCTGGGCAAAGACAAGGAACTGGACATCGCACTCATCAAGATCGACGCGACCCACCTGCCCTTCGCCAAGCTGGGTGACTCTGACGGGCTGCGCATCGGCGAATGGGTGGTGGCCATCGGCAACCCCTTTGGACTGGAACACACCGTCACCCAGGGCATCATCAGCGCCAAGGGGCGCAAGTTGGACACAGGAGTAAGTTCGTTCCTCCAGACCGATGCGGCCATCAACCGCGGGAATTCCGGCGGCCCGCTACTGAACCTCAAGGGCGAAGTCATCGGCATCAACACCGCCATCAACCCTGCCGGACAGAATATCGGCTTTGCCGTGCCTATCAGCCAGGTGAACCGCATCCTCAAGGATCTGCGCAGTGGCAAGCCCGTGAGCCGCGGCTACCTTGGAATCGGCCCTGCAGAGCTGGACCAAGCCTACCAGGATGCTCTCGGCGTCAAGGAAGGGGTGGTGGTCAGCACCGTGGAGAAGGGGCAGGCCGCCGACAAGGCTGGCTTACAGCGGTTGGATGTCATCACCGCCTTGGACGGGCAGCCCGTGCGGAATCCAGACGAAGTGGTGGCCGTGGTGTCGGGCCGGCGAGCCGGAGACACCCTCAAGCTGACCATCTTCCGGGATGGCAAGACCCTCAACCTCACTGCCACCCTGGGAGACCGGAAGGCCCTCGAGGAGCAGCGCCGTCGCGAGGCTGGTGAAGAGCCAGACGAGGAATCCGGCCAGAAGCCCCAAGGCGATGTGAAGAGCCTCAGCCTCGAAAAGACCTACGGATTTACCGTGGAGGCCGCCGATACCAAGAACCGGATCAAGGGAGTGGTGGTCACCTCGGTGGACCCCCGCTCCCCGGCTGCAGACCGGGGGCTGGCCCCGGGCATGATCATCTCCGAGGTGGGCCGCCAGCCTGTCAACAGCCTCGCCGAGTTCACTACGCAGGTGAAGAAGGCCGGGGGTCGAACCCTGCTGCTGTACATCCAGTCCCCCAATGGGAGCCAGAAGATCACAATGCCCATAGCACCCCGTTGAGGCCACAAGTTGCCCTTGATCGAAGCCCCGGGGTGCCGGGGCTTCAATCATTCCGCTAAACTCCAAGATTCAACCTGCCTAAGGATTGACCATGGGCCAACGCCTACTCCTCGTGGACAGCGACCGGAGCTTCCTGAAGGAGCACCAGGTCAGCCTCGAAGCGGCCTTTGATCTGGAGGCGATGGCCGCGCCGGATGGTGTCATCTCCAAGCTGGAGAGCGGGGCCTTCTCAGCCGTGTTCATCTGTGTGGAGGTGGCCGATAACAAGGGGTATGCCCTTTGTTCCAACATTCGTAAGAACCCGAATCTGGATGGAGTGAAGATCGTGCTCATCAGCGCCAAGGCCACGGAGGAGGAATACCGGCGCCACCAGAGCCTTCCGCGCCATGCGGATCTCTACCTGCACAAACCCATTGCGCCCAGTGCTCTGGTCGCCGCACTCACGCCGCTGGTGCCGGTCAGGGCTCTGGATCCGGATAACCCCCTCGGCGAGCTGGTGGACACCGAGTTGGGCGACGACTGGCTGGATGGTCTCAAGAGTGCCCTGGATAACCCGGCTACCAGTGTGTCCTCGGATCCGGTTTTCGGCGTGCGCCCGACGCCGCCGGTCCAGACCGCCCACCTGGATGCCCGGACCGAGACGACCCAGGAGGTCCCACCAGACTCCCGCCACCTGCGGCTCCTGGAGGAGCAGATCGCATCGCTCCACGAGGAACTGCGCGCCCGGGACCAGCGTCTAGCGGCCGCGGAACAGCGCATTCTGGCCGCGGAGGCCGAGGCTCAGCAGATCCAGCGGCAGATGAATTCCGTGACCCTGAATCTGGATGAACTGGAGCGCAGCAACCGCGAATCGGAAATCCTCAAGACACGCCTCGCCGAAACCGAAGCGGCTCTTCGCCTCCTAGAGGAAACCCGCGGGCGCGAAGGCGAAACAACCGATACGCTCAAGGCCCAACTGAAAGAGGCGCTCGTCGAGCGCACGGAGCTCATCCAGCAGGTGGAAACCCTCAACCATCAGGTGGGCGAGAAGACCCAACGGGCCATCGAGCTGCTCAAGGAACGCGACCGTCTCCTGCACGAAACCATGGACCTGGAGCCGTTCCGGGCCAAGGCCCATGAACTGGAGACGGCTTTGGCGGCGAAGGAGACGGCCCTGACCGCCAAGCAGCAAGAGATGGAGTCGATCCTGGCCGAGAAAACGGCAGTGATGCTTGCCAAGCAGCAGGAACTGGAAACCGCCCTCCTGGCGCAGTCCCAGCTCAATACCACCCTAGAAGGGCTCGTGGAGCAGCACACCAGCCTGGAGGGGGTCCATCAATCGGCGCTTCTCGAGGTGGCGGGGCACAAGGAGAAGCTCCACACCGCCCAGTTGGAGATGGCCGGGCTTGAGGCCACCATGCGCGGCCAGGGCCGGGATCTGGCAGAGCTGGGCGCCCAGCTGCGCCAGCGGGAGGCGGAACTGCAGGCCAGTCAGGCTCAGGTCCTCGAACGGGATCAGCAGCTTTTGACCCGGCAGGAGGCGATCCAGCAGCATCAGGAGGAGATCACCCACCTTACGGCGCGGCTGGCCGCGATCCAGCAAGAGGTCGATGAGGCCAGGATTCTGCATGAAGGGGAGCGGCTCGAACTGATGAACGGCCTGGACCACAAGGAAACCGAGATCTCCCGTCTGAACCAGGTGCTGACGGATCAGCGAGAGGCCCACGGGATCCTGGAGCGGGAGAAGCAGGCCGTTCACGGCCAGCTCTCGGAGCATCGGGACCGTCTGCAGAACCTCGACGGCCTGCTGCAGGAGATCCAGGACAAGCTCCGCCGCGGTTCGGATCTGGCCAAAGGTTGACCCCTGTGACCCTCGCCGCGGCCCTCATTTGCGCCGCCCTCATTTTGCTCAGCGCCTTTTTCGTCATGGCTGAATTTGCGTCGGTACGGGTCCGGGAAACCCAGCTCGAGGCGCTGGCCGATGAGGATCTGCGCGCCCGTCGGGCCATCGAGGTCCACCGCGACCTCTCCCACCACCTGTCGGCCATCCAGGCCGGAATCGTGCTCTGTGCTCTGGCCCTGGGCGCCGTGGGCGAGGGCCTGTTCAGTCGGGCCTTCCGGACCTTTTTCGGCCATCTGCCATGGCCCGCCCTGGTCCTGCCGTTTAGCACTGGGTTGGCCCTGCTGGTGATGACCACCCTCCATGTGGTGCTGGCGGAGCTGGTTCCCCGCAACCTGGCCATCCGATCCGCGTTGCCCTGGGCGCTGCGCACGGCCACGCCCCTGCTGGCCTGGTCGCGGCTGGTGCGACCACTCACCTGGTGCCTCACCAAGCTGAGTCACATGGTGCTCGCGCTCTTCGGTGTCCATCCCGAGGCGGATGCGGAGGACCACCTGCCCTCCGAGGCCGAGTTCCGGCGCATGCTCGAGCGCAGTCAGGCCGAGGGCCACCTGGATCTGGACCACAAGGAGCTCATCGAGAACCTCTTCGATTTCAGCCGGCGCATGGTGAAGGAGATCGCCGTGCCCAGGGCCCGAGTGGTCTGCTTCGACCTGACCCGCAGCCTGGCGGCCAACCTCGCCCTGGCCCGGACCACGCCCCACACCCGCATCCCGCTGGTGGAGGGCGACCTCGACCGGGTGGTGGGCATCATCCAGCTCAAGGACCTGCTCTGGGCCATGCAGGACCAGGACGGTGCACTGGATCTGCGCGAGCTGGCCCGGCCCGCGTTCTTTGTGCCCGAGATGAAGCCCATCCAGGGACTCCTGCTGGAATTCCAGCAACGCAAGCAGCACCTCGCCCTCGTAGTGAACGAGCACGGCGGCGTGGACGGCCTGGTGACCCTGGAGGACGTGCTGGAGGAACTGGTCGGCGAAATCCAGGATGAGTTCGACCGCGAGGCCATCCAGCTCCGTAAGACCCGTGGCGGTGCCTGGCTGGCCCAGGGGAACGTCATGCTGGAGCAGCTGGTGGATCATCTGCACTTGAACCTGGAGGCCGAGGCGGGCTCCGTCAGCCTCGGCGGCTTCTTCCAGGAGCAGCTGGGCCGCGTGCTGCGCCCCGGCGACGAGCTGCGCATTCAAGGCTGGCGCATCCGCGTGCTGTCCATGCGCGGCCTGGCCCCTGGCCAATTCCTCCTCAAGCCCCTGCCCCCGGAACCGCCGGGCGAGGCACTTGTCTGAGCCGCCGGAATACTCCCCGCTCGCCGCGGACCTACCCCAGTATCGGCTATGACACTCTCCGGCAAGGTCGCCACCTCCATTCCTCCGCGCGATCCACGGGTCGCCTTGCCCGCTGCCGTTGCGCCTCGAGCTCGGGGGCGCCGCGCCACCACCGGCCATCGTCGCTGCCGACGCGCTTTGGTTCGAGGAAGGCGGTAATCCGATTCGATTGGGCTTAACCTGAGTGCATGGATCGCCGTCTGCAACGTGCCCTCGCACGCTGGAATCTGACCGATCCCCGGCCCCTTGCCGGGGACGCCGGGGCCCGCCAGTACTTTCGGGTGAGCCACTCCCAATTGGGCACGGCCCTGGTGGTGTTGCACCCGCTGGATACGCCGGAAAAAGTCGACGACAGCTACTTTGAATTCCGGGCCCTTCAGGCCTATCTGGATCCGCTCCTCCGCGTGCCCACCATCATCCAAAGCGATGACGAGGATCGCTGCCTGCTGGTGGAGGACCTGGGCGATACCACCCTCGAGCGGCGTCTGGTGGAGCATCCGGAGGAGGAACTGACCTGGGCGCAGCGGGCTGGGTACCTGCTATCCACCTTGGCTGGTCCGCTGACTCTGGGAGCGCCGGGCCACACCTTCTTCATGAACCGCGCCTTCGATCAGGCCAAGTTCGAATTCGAGTGGAACTACTGCCGACAGAACTTCTTCCTGGATTTCCTCCAGAAGGAACCACCCCGCTGGTTAGACCGGATGATGGAGGAAGTCCACGCCAGCCTCGAAACCCGCGCCCACTTCTTTGTCCACCGCGATTTCCATGTACAGAATCTCATGGTGCATGGCGACCGCTTGGTGGCCATCGACTTCCAGGATGCCCGCCGAGGCGCCGCCACCTATGACCTGGCCAGTCTGCGCTATGACGCCTATTGGGACTGGTCCAAGGAGGCGGGGCGTGCCCTCATGGAGCCCCTCCAGGGTGAACTGGGCTGGAACCATGAAGCCCTGATCGAAGAGCTGAACCTCAGTGCCTTGCAACGGAGCCTTGAAGCCCTGGGCACCTTCGGCCACCAGCTTGTGCACCGCAGGAAGGCCCACTTTGCCTCCGCCGTGCCTCGCACCCTGCGGCATCTCCGGAGCCACTTCCAGCGTATGAACCACCAGGATGGTGTCCTCGCCAGCGAACACATGCTGAGGTTGGCGGAGGATCGGTTGTTGAAAGGGTAGCAACCGAGAACCGCCATGAGGACGCGGAGAGCTTGGGCCCTCAGCCACCCAGTATTTCCGAGACGAAGGCTGGCACCAGGTCCGTGGCCCGACCGACACGGGCTTCCTGGAAGGAGTTGGCCACAAGGCTGGGTTCGAGGTTGAGCTCCACCGTGCGGGCGCTGGGTCCTACCGCCTCCACGAACCCCGCGGCTGGGTACACGTGCCCGCTGGTGCCGATGGCTACGAAGAGATCGCAGCGGTCCAGGGCTTGGTAGATGCGGTCCATTTCCAGGGGCATCTCACCGAACCACACGATGTGCGGGCGCATGGGGCCACGGCCACAGCTGGGACAGCGGCTGGAATGATCCATGTCCGCGGGCCAGTCCTGGACGGTCCGGCAGGCGAGGCAGCGCCCCTTGAGGAGTTCCCCATGCATGTGGAGCAGGTTCCTCGATCCAGCCCGGTCGTGCAGATCGTCCACATTCTGCGTGACCAGGAGCAGCTCACCACGCCATTCCCGCTCCAGTCGGGCCAGGGCGAGGTGGGCGGCATTGGGTTGGACGGTGGCAAGGCTTTGCCGCCGCTCATTGTAGAAGCGGTAGACCAGCGCCGGGTTCTGGTGGAAGGCCTCGGGGGTGGCCACCTCTTGCACCCGGTGGTTCTCCCAGAGGCCATCGGCGGCGCGGAAGGTGCGCAGCCCGCTTTCCGCGGAGACACCCGCACCGGTGAGGATCATGAGGCGGGCGGCACGGGAGATCGTCATGCCCGAGCCTACTTCCGGGGACCCAGGTCCAGGGCCACCCCGTCCACATTGCCGGTCTGTAGGTCCAATTCCTTGGCAAGCGTCGGGGCCAGATCCACGGTGCGTACGGGCTCGCGGCGTTCACCGCCCTTCCATGGACCCCAGAAAATCAACGGTACACGGCGATCATAGGCGTTCGGCGTACCGTGGTTGGACGGATAGTCGGTAGGGGGGGTGCCGATGACCACGAGGGGTTTCACTGCCACGAGGATGTCGCCGCTGCGCTCGGGGCGGAAGCTGCGGCGCAACAGCACGCGGAGGCTGCTGTCCCGGGGGCTTCCGGTGGCCCTGGGATCTGTGGTCAGAAGTTCTTCGGCGGTGAAGGCATCGGCGACCTCGGGGCGGTTGCGTAGCCAGGATTGAGCCCATTTCAGGACTTCGCGACGGTCCAGGTTCGAGGCCTTCAGGGTGGGCTCGTCGAGGTAGAGGGTGTTGGGTTCTGCCGTCGGAATCAGGAGATTGTGGTCCACATTGAAGGTGGTGCGCAGGTCTAACTGGAGAGCTGCCATGAAGGGTTCGGCGAGCAGGCGGCGTGCCGGGAAGCCCTGGTCACTGAGGGCCTCTGGGATGTCCAGGCCACCGTGATCGGCGCTCAACACCACCCAGGCGCCGGGATGCTGGCGGTGCAGTCGATCCAGCAGACGGCCCAGCAACTTATCCAGCCGGTGGATCTGGTCGCGCATTTCAGTGCCGAGGGTTCCGTAATTATGGCCGATGTAGTCCGTGGCGGAGAAGCTGACCGCCAGCAGATCGGTGCCTGGGCCGCGGCCCAGTTTCTCTCCGTCCAGCAGGGCCTCGGCGGCCTCCAGGGTCACGGCATCAAGAAAGGGCGACTTGCGAAATCGAACGTCAGTTCCTTTGTCCAGAGGCATTCCGGCACCTTGGATGAGTCGAGGCAGGCCCCCATTCCTGACGGTCACTGAACCGAAGGTCCACTGGGCGGACCGACCCTCGGGTGTGGCGGGATCCTTTGACCAGAGCCAGCTGTCAGCGTTGAGACGGGAGGAGAGTCCCTGGTCGTAGCGCACCAGCCACGCGGGTAGGTGGGTTCCGTAAGCCGTGGAGCTGGTGAAGCCGGCCGACCCGGTGTACCAGAAGGCGCCCGTGGGCTTGCGTCCAGCCATGAGGATGGCGGCGCGATCCTTCCCCGACACGGAGAAGACTCGACTTCCCGGAACCTGTGCCTGGAGCCAGTCGCCGAGGCCGTCTCCGAGGAACCGCGCGTTGGAGGAGCTGGCCTGGCCCGGAGCGGTGAGGGACTTGGCGGCGGTGTCCTCCACGCAGTAGACGAATTTGCCGGTGGCACGGTCCAGCCAGCGGTTTTCGACGATGCCGGTGTTGGCGGGGAAGCGGCCCGAGAGCAGCACGGAATGACCCGGGCCGGTCTCGGTGAACCCGTGGTCATGGTAGGCCTCGGTGAAGAAGACGCCCTCCTTGCGCAACCGGGCGAGTCCGCTCGTCAGTTCAGGGCCATAGGTCTGCATCAATTCGGCGGAGAACTGATCCACCACGACTACGATCACCAGTTTTGGCCGTGCCTTGGTCGAGGGAGCGGCGGCCAAGATTGGGGCGAGGATGAGGGAAGCAAGGATTGAGCGGAACATCAAAATGTCACCCCTACACCGAAGGTCCAAAGGCGCTGGAACTCCTGTCCGCTACCCTGGGCTGTGAGGTAGGTCGCCAGATCCGAGGCACTGCTGAGTTTCACGGGGTGATCCTTGGTGATGGGCTGCTGGTAGCTGGCGACCACATAGGGATGCACCACCACCGAAGGGATACGCCAACGGGTGCCCACTCGCAGCCAGGTGCGGCTCAAGTCCTTGGCGTTGGAGGCTCCCGCGGTGTCGAAGGTATAGCGCTGAAATCGCTGGACAAGTCCCAGCTCGCCAGCGAGCCCCGTGAAGGGAACCCAGAACTGGGCGTTGATATCCAGTCCCGCACCCTGCTGCTTGAGGTTGGTGCCTTGGGGACTCGGCCCATTCGCCAGGCTGCCGTTCGCCGTGAACTGGGAATATTCCAGCCCACCTTCCAGCTTGACCAGGGGTCCCACCTGGAGGATCAGCCGACTCACCGTGGCGATGAATCCCTGGCCAGTATCGAAGTCCCCTGCCACCAGCTTCCCGGTTCCGCTGATGAGGGTCTGCGGCAGGTTCTGACCCGTGGGACGGGGCAGTTCCAGGCGCAGGTCCCATTGGGCGCAAAGGGGCAGGCTGGCGAGACAGATCGGGAAGATGGCAAGGCGCATGAAGGCTCCGGCCGAAACCCCGATCATACCCTCAGCCTGGTTCTGATCTGTTCTCTGGGCGCTACTTCCACTTGATGCTGCAGCCCATGCTCGGATACTGGGTCTCCAAGGGCTCATGTCCGGACAAGACCCCCTCGATGGCTTCCTTCAGATCCTCGCGCGTGACGTGGGCCGGGTCTTTCCAGTTGTCATCGAGCCGTCCCCGGTAGTTCAGGCGGCGGTGGGAATCGTAAAGGAAGAAGTCCGGCGTACAGGCGGCCCCCATGGCCCTCGCCACGGATTGTTCTTCGTCCCACAGATAGGGAAACACGTAGCCCTTGGCTCTGGCCCGGGCGCACATGGCTTCGAAGCTGTCGTCCGGATGGGTCACCGCATCGTTCGAGTTGATGCCGACCACCGCGCAGCGACTGGTATAGGCCTTTGCCAGCGCGTTGAGACGATCATCGATGGACTGCACATAGGGACAGTGATTGCACATGACCACCACCACCAGGGCCGGTGTATGAAAGTCGTGCAGCGACCAGAGTCGCCCGTCCACACCGGGTAGCGTGAAGTCCGGACAGGCCGTGCCGAGTGGAACCATGGTGGATTCCATGAGTGACATGGGTACCTCCGGAATGGTGCTCTCTAATCGTACGCCGTGAATCAAGGGCTGATTTCCGCTCCGTCATTTTTTTGACTTGACCCTCAGATCCCTGCAACTAGGCTGGTTCCAACCAAGGAGCCCATGACCCTTCTCCCTCGTCTTCACTGGTCCACCCTCGGGGACGATACCGGGGGGCTGGAGCATCGATGGGCGGCGCTGTGGGATGTGACCCTTGACCGCGGAGCCTCCCCGGCCCTGGCGCCACGAGATGTGGATCTGTGGGTGATCAGCGCCAAGGGTGCGTGGCCGCCACCGGAGCTGAATCGCATGATGGCCGAGGTGGCGGCCCTGCCCATCCTGCTGGGCCTGAAGCCCGATGCGGCGCCCCTGGATTGCAAGGCCCTGTCGGAATGGGGTTCGCTGGGTTCCGTGCGGTGGGGGCGTGCTGGGTCCGGAACCCCCGATGCCGGGCCTGCGCCCGCGCTCGGGCACCACCACCCAGCTCAGTGCCTCGCAGGCGTTGGCCTTCGGTCTGGTGGGTGCCAGCGCGGCCATGCAGGATGTGCTGGTCCGCGCCCGTAGCGCGGCAGCCACCCGCGCCACGGTGCTGCTGCTGGGCGAAAGCGGCACGGGCAAGGAAGTCATCGCCCGGGCCATCCACCGCATGGGCGGCAATTCTGCAGAGCCATTCGTAGCCGTCCATTGTGGTGCCATCCCTGAGAATCTTCTGGAATCGGAACTCTTCGGGTACAACAAAGGCGCCTTCACCGATGCCCGCAAGGACACGCCGGGCAAGTTCCGCGAGGCTCATGGGGGGACCGTCTTCCTGGATGAGGTGGGCACCATGCCGCTGGGCGCCCAGGTGCGTCTGCTGCGCGTCCTGCAGGAGCGAGAGGTGCAGCCTCTGGGTGGCGGCGCGCCGGTGAAGGTGGATGTGCGGGTGGTAACGGCCTCCAACGTGGATCTGTGGAAGAAAGTGCAGGACGGAAGCTTTCGCGAGGATCTGTTCTACCGCCTCGAGGTCGTGCCCATCACCATGCCTCCCCTGCGCGCCCGGCGGGAGGAGGTGCCCTTCCTGGCGCAGCACTTCCTCAATCGCAAGGCCCGCGAGCATGGCCTCTATCCCAAGGCACTGCACCCCAGCGTGGATCCCCTGCTCATGTCCCTGCCCTGGCCAGGCAATGTCCGCCAACTGGAAAATGCCATCGAGCGGGCCATTGTGCTTTCCGGCACGCGTCCCGTGCTCACGCGGGAGGACTTCGCCTTCTTGGCTGAGCGCCTGGGCGAGGCGTCTTCGGTCGAGACAACCTCCAAGGTCGGCCCCCCCACCGTCCCCTTGGAGGCTTTTACTTCTCAACCCTCTGCGGTCTTCGGGATGGATTTGCCAGCCGAGGGGCTGGACCTCAACCAAGTGGTGTCGGACATGGAGAAGACGCTCATGCTCCAGAGCCTCGCCATCACCCGGGGCAACAAGAAACGGGCCGCCGACCTTCTGGGCCTCAAGCGCACCACCTTCCTCGAAAAGATGAAGCGGCTGGATCTAGAGGATGCCGAAGCAGTCGAGCCAACGGAGTAGTCTTTTTGGGCCATGGTCCGCAAATAAACACGGGGGGACGCTTATCCCCCCGTGCCATTTCCCCCCAACGCTCCACTCACCACGGCATTCTGGCCTGCCGCACCCATTGAGTGCAGCCCAAGGCCGGATGGTTCCCGGGAGGGCTGTTAATCTTGGCCCATGGAGAACACAACGCATCTGAGGTGGAAACTGGAGGTACCCGACTGGCAGGAAGAGGCTTTATGTGCCTGGCTGGATGGGAAGGGCTCGTCCGCCTTCTACCGCGAGGCCGATTTGCCCAAAGCCTGCTATGTCTACTTTTCGCCCGGGGTCCTTCCACCGGAGCCGGGGGGTCTGGGGGCCTTTCCCGGGGTGCGCCTCATCGAGGCCGAGGCCTTCGGCGACGAGGACTGGTTGGCCAAGAGCCGCGAAGGTTTCGGCGCCTTTGAGGTGGGCTCACGCTTCCATGTGCGACCCCTCTGGGACGAGACACCAGGACCTGTGGACCGCATCGACCTGGTGGTGAATCCAGGTTTGGCCTTCGGCACAGGAGGCCATGAGACCACCCGACTCTGCATGGAACTGCTGGAGAAGCTGTCTTTGGAAGGTCGGCTCAAGGGTCCTGTCCTCGACATCGGTGCGGGCACGGGCATCCTGTCGCTGGTGGCCTTTCTTCTGGGTGGGCGCGAGCTCACAGCCTTCGACATCGATCCCGATTGTGGTCCGGCCATGCTGGAACTCATTGAGCTGAACATCCACCTGCTGAAGGGTGCCCAGCCCTATGAGAGCTTCGTCGGCACCTTGGATCACCCGAAGGTGACGGGTCCCTACCTGGGTCTGTTGGCCAACATCCTGTTGGAAACCATCCAGGATCTGCTGCCGGGCTTGGCGGCGGTGGCCGCCCCTGGGGGTTGGCTCATCGCCAGCGGCATCCTGGCCGAACGCACAGACGAAGCCTTGGTGAGCCTCGTTTCCCACGGGTTCAAGCCAGAGAAGGTGCTCCGGGAAGGTGAGTGGATCGCTGTGCTGGCTGAACGAGTCCCCTCATGAGTCGTTCCGACCAGCCCATCGGGGTTTTCGACTCAGGTATCGGCGGGCTTACGGTCATCCACGCCCTGCGTCAGCTGCTACCCCAGGAGGACCTGGTCTACCTTGGGGACACGGCGCGGCTGCCTTACGGCACCAAGAGCCATCGCACCATTGAGCGGTACACCCTGCAGATGGGCGAGCTGCTCCAGCGCCACGACCCGAAACTCATCGTGATCGCCTGCAACACCGCCAGCGCCCATGGTCTGCCCGCCCTGCAGGCTGTGAGCCCCTGCCCTGTGATCGGCGTGATCGAACCCGGGGCCGAGGCCGCGGCCGAGCATCGCGGGGCTGTGGGTATCATCGGCACTCTGGCTACGGTGAGCAGCGCCGCCTACGAGGCTGCCATCCATCGTCGGGATCCAGCCAAGGTCATCCACAGCGTGGCCTGCCCTCTGCTGGTGCCCCTGGCGGAGGAGGGCTGGTTCGATGATCCGGTCACGGACAGCATCTGCCGTCGCTACATGAACCAGCTGCCCTTCGAGGTGAAGACCGTGGTGCTGGGCTGCACCCACTACCCAACCCTCTTGACGAGTCTGGAGCGCAGCCGCCCCGGCACCTGCTGGATCGACAGCGGCCGAGTCACCGCCAAGGCTGTGGACCGTCTGCTGCAGGGGAGCCTGGGTTACCGCACCGCCAGTGCCCGTGGATCATTGCAGGTTCAGCTCACCGATGCCAGCAGTCGCCTCAAAGAAGTGGGCAACCGTTTTCTGGAGGAGCCGTTGGGGGACGTAGAGGTGGTGGAAATCTAGGCGGACGCTGCTCCAGGCAAGGTGAACACCACGCAGGTGCCTTGGCCTTCGGTGCTTTCGATGCGGATGTCCCCGCCGTGGCTGCGCACGATCTCTCGGCAGATGCTGAGTCCGAGGCCTGTGCCTTTGCCTTCGGGTTTGGTGGTGAACATGGGGCGGAAGACCTGGCCCAGAAGATCGCTGGGGATGCCTTGGCCTGAATCCTGGAAGCGCAGCTCCCACCAGGGGCCATCGGGGGTGCTGTCTTCCGAGGGCTGTGCGGTGATCCGCACCATGCCTCCGGAGGGCATGGCATCCAGGGCATTGTTCATGAGATTAAGGAAGAGCTGCTCCATCTGCTTGCGGTCTGCATTCAAGCTGCAATCCGGGGGGGCCGTGGCTTCCACGGTGACACTGTGGGCGGTCAAGGTGGGAGTCCAAAGCTGCTCCAGGTCCACCAGGAGGTCCATGAAGGGCTGGGTCTGCCTATGCAGCTGGGGCCGGCGAGTGAGGTCCAACAGGCGGCGAACGATATCGCCCACGCGCTGAATCTGGGCCTGGATGACGTGCAGACGCTCGCGGGTTTTCTCGGGCAGATCCTTTTCCGCGTCCAGAAGCTGGAGGTGTCCGGTCATGAGGTTCAAGGGGGTGCCCACTTCATGGGCGAAAGTGGCGGTCAGCTGCCCGGCGACAGCGAGACGCTCCTGGGCACCCAGTTCCTCTCGGAGCAGTGCATTGCGTTCCACCAGCGCAGCCAGCTCGTGGTTCTTGGCTTGGAGTTCCGAAAGGGCGGCGTCAATGCGGTCCTGCAGGTTGGCGTTGAGGCCGCGGATCTCGTGGATCAGGGTTTCCCGCTCCTCCCCGGCGCGCTGGAGCTCTACGGCCATGCCATTGAATCGAGCGGCGATGAGGCCCAGTTCGTCACTGCGGCGCACGGGTGCACGCACGGTGGTGTCGCCGCGCTCCAGCTGCTGCATGGCGATCACCATGGCCTCGATGGGATCGCTGATGAGCACACGGAGGATCAGCCAGAGCAGGATGAATTCACCCAGCAACACGCCTGGGAGGGTGCGATAGGTCCGCTTCAGGTTGTTGTCCCACACGACTTCCCAGCGCTCCAAGTCGCAGTAAGCGCGGATGAGACCGATGGGTGGCTGACCGAGCTTGTGGGTGCGGATTGGCAGGTAGACCTTCCAGGCGCGTCCAGCCGGTTCGAGGTCCACCAATTCCGCCTGGGGAGCGGTGAGTGAGAGGTAGGACCCGATTTCCGGGCCCCAGTCAACATTGGCTTCATCGCCAGAGGACCGGACCAGCTCGACTTCCGAGCCCCGCCCGACCCGCTTGAAGACATCGATCTGGAAGATGCTGCGGTCGGGTCCGGCAATGCTCTCCAGCAACTGGTCCAACTTGTCGGGGTCCTTGAATCCAGGGTCGCGTTCGATGACATCGGTCTCCACCGTGCCGGCGGCTTCGATCACCAACCTGCGCGAGTAGTTTTCCAGTTCCCGGCGGCTGTTGCGGGTGATGGAAAAAGCCACGGCCACAGTGAGCACACTGGTGACGAGGCCCAGTAAAAGGAAGAGCTTGGCGTGCAGGCTGCGCAGCCAGGCCAGAGGGCGGATCCGGACCCGCCAGAGGCTCATAATCGTGATCCGTCTGCCTGGGAAAGCCCCAGGGCTGGCCGAATCACCCTGGCAAAGGCACCGTGATCCTGATACTGAGTCAGGGTGACAAAGCGATCGAAAGCCGTACGGCGGGTTTCGGCCACATCGCCCAGGAGATCCAATACGCCGGCGCAAAGGGTCGGACGATCCCGGAGGCACAGCTGGGCCTCCGTCTCCCAGAGCAGGGCCTCAAGCGCGGCAAGATCGTGGTGTTCGCCGAGGACCGTTTGGAGATCCCGAAGAACCTTCAGGATGGATTCCGGAGGCTCGGCGAAGGCGCTTTCCAGGGCCTCGATGGCGTACCGCAGTTTCTTGATCTTGACTCGAGTCCGGTGCAGCGCAGTCGGATCCTCGTGGGCGGCAAGGGTGGCCAAGTCGCCCAGCGCTGCTTCCGAGCGGGGCTCCAGGCAGGCCCAGGCAGCCTCTTGCAGCGAAGTAGGCTGGAAGGGGTCCCGCAGGGCGGGCACTTCGAGCAGTCGGCGCAGGTCCGGCAGACGCAGCCGCTCGAGTTCTTTCCCCATGGTTCGGCGGGCCTTGGTGCGGCTCCGGTCTACTTTTTCAAGCAGGTGTTCGATGACGGCGCCCTGCGTGGATGTGCGCGCCTCGTGGAGATAGGTGCCCAAATGTTCTGCATGGACATCCAATTCACGGGTCAGCCCAAGGATGTCCACCAGGCTTTTCAACGCACGCCGGTGGCCCTTGTGCCCGGGATAGATATCGACATCCACCAGGCCGAGCACGGCCCCAAGCCGGCGGGCAGCCACGCGAACCTGATGGAGCAGCTCGGAGTCTTCGGTCCAGAGGTCTTTCTCGAGCAGCTCCTGCAGGCGCGCCAAACGGACCTCGAGGGCGCGATGAAGCAGGATCGCCAATTCGGCCGGATGCATCCCATGATTTTAGGGGCCGTTTTGAAAGAACCAGGGCTTTTCTGGTTGTTTTGCTACGGCACCTTATGTCGGGTTCACCACCGGTACACATGGTGATTCCAGGAAGACGACCTAGACGCAACTTCCGAAAGCGAAAAATTGGCGTAAGCTGGGAAGGCCATGGAACACATCCACATCAAGGGTGCCCGCGAGCACAACCTCAAGAACCTGGACCTGTCGCTGCCGCGAAACCAGCTGGTGGTCATCACGGGTCTGTCGGGCTCGGGGAAGTCCAGTCTGGCCTTCGACACGCTCTACGCGGAGGGCCAGCGCCGCTATGTGGAGAGCCTATCGGCCTACGCCCGGCAGTTCCTGGATCAAATGGAAAAACCCGATGTGGACAGCATCGAAGGCCTGTCCCCAGCGATCTCCATTGAACAGAAGACCACCAGCAAGAATCCCCGTTCCACTGTGGCAACGGTGACGGAAATCTACGATTACCTGCGCCTACTCTACGCCCGCACGGGCAAACCCACCTGCGTGGCCTGCGGCAACCCCATCGCCAGCCAGACCATCCAGGAGATGGCGGACCAGATCCTGGCCAAGCCCGAAGGCACCAAGTTGCAGATCCTGGCCCCCGTGGTGCGGGGCCGCAAGGGCGAGTACAAGAAGCTGCTCCAGGACCTGATGAAGCGGGGCTACATCCGCGCCCGGGTCAACGGCCAGATGCTGGACCTCACCGAGGGCATCCCCGATCTGGACAAGCAGAAGAAGCACACGCTGGAGGTGGTCATCGACCGCCTGAAGGTGAGTCCCGCCATCCAGTCGCGGCTGGCGGACAGCCTGGAGATCGCCTGCAACTTGGCGGAGGGCAGCGTACTCCTCCTCTTGGAGACCGAAGATGGGGCGGAGGGCCGCCGACCGAAGGCCGCCTCGAAGGATGGGACCGAGCAGTTCTTCTCCAGCAAGCTGGCCTGCAACAACACCTCCTGCACCAAGTTCGGCCAGGGCCTGCCGGAGCTGGAGCCCCGCTCGTTCTCGTTCAACAGCCCCTACGGCGCCTGCCCCACCTGTGATGGCCTGGGCTTCAAGCGGCAGTTTGCTGAGGAACTGATCATCCCGAACCCGGCCCTTTCCATCAACGAGGGAGCCATCCAGGCCAGCGGCTGGAAGAGCGTGTCGGAGGACGGCTGGCGGTCCCAGCTCATGGATCAGCTGGCCCGCAAGCTGAAGTTCAGCCTCGAAACACCCTGGAAGAAACTGCCCGTGGAGATCAGGC
>CAIYNT010000158.1 GCA_903927605.1 uncultured Holophagaceae bacterium | reverse complement strand
TCAAGACGCATGGAAGGCGGCCCAGGAGAGCCCGGACCGTGGGCACCTGCTGGATGGCCACGACCGCCCGTGGGTTCCGGGATTCGAGTGGGAGGAGCGTGGGCTCTATCACCTGAAACAAACGAGCGAAGTTGACGAGAATCAGAACCATGTTTTCAAGCGCACCTGGATAGCCCCGCCCTTCACGCTCCCCGGCCTGGTTCGCAATGTCGATTCCTACGGCTGGTGCCTGCTCATTGCCTGGAACGACCTGGATGACATCCCCCATGAAGAGCGTGTGCCATTCGAGCTACTGTGTGGGGAAGGTGCCGAACTGGCACGCATACTTGGTCAGGGCGGATTGAGACTGTCGCCTGAGCCCGTGTTGCGCAAACTGCTACAGCACTACCTCTCCAACGCGGCGTCGAAGATCAACAAGCGCGCACGATTGGTGGACACACTCGGCTGGCACGACGGAGCGTTCGTCCTCCCCATCGGTGAAGTCATCGGCGATGCGGTCGAGCCCATGCGCTATGCAGGGGAGGTCCACGGGGCTGGGATACGGGCCATACGAGGCACCTTGGAGGGGTGGCAGGAAGGTGTTGCGACTCTTGCCATCGACAACCCCTACCTGGCCTTCGGCCTATCTTGTGCCTTTGCAGGCCCCCTGCTTGAACTAGTCCGGGCCGACGGCGGAGGTGGGTTTAATTTCCAAGGCAGTTCCTCGAAAGGCAAGACTACCTGCCTAGAGGTCGCCGCCAGCGTGTGGGGGCGGCCGGACCCCCTGCCCACTTGGCGAGCCACTACCAACGGCCTCGAAGGCATTGCCGCGACCAGAAACGACGGGTTCCTACCGCTCGACGAACTCAGTCAGGTCGATGCGAAGGACGCGGGCCAGGTGGCCTACATGCTCGCCAATGGCGCCGCCAAGGCCCGCATGACCAAGGAGGGTGGTAATCGTCCGCAGAAACAGTGGCGGTTGGTCTTTCTCAGCTCCGGAGAACAAACTCTTGAAGACAAGGTCAACGAGGATGGCAGGCGCATTCGCGCTGGCCAGGAGGTTCGAGTCCCCCCGCACCTGCGCCTTCGCAGGATCTCAGCATGCTGACTATGGCGGAGCTGGAGGTTGCCCATTACATTTCACGGCGGATCGAGGGCGCCCCGATGCATATCACCGACCCCCGTGAAGTGGAGAACCTCATTCGCGAGTTCGAGAAGTGCGTTGCTGAAATCCAGGAGGGTGCCCTGCAACAGCCAAGAGGAAGTGAGCCGTGATTCTGCTGCGATTCGCGAGTAGGATCCATCGGAAGGCACGGTCCGCTTCAAGTGGCCTATGCTAAGTGCATGGGAGCATGGTTATGAAACCCAAGAAGGCTTCTTCAAAGCCATCAAACCCGAAGTCAGCACCTACCTCGATAGGACCGTTTCCCGGCTGGACCGAGAAATCGGCGGACGACCACGGAGCGAAGATCCTGGCCGCGCTGAAGGCCGGGGCTCAAGAAGGCGGGCGCGAAGTGGGCGAACCAATCATGAGCAAATCAGCGAAAGCAGTGAAGGCAATGAAGGAGAAATCGAAAGCTCAACCTAAGCTTGATTACCCCAGCGATCCGGTGTCGCAGGAGTTGAAGCGGTTGGGTCTGCCACTTACCAGAGAAAACTGGCTGGGGATGAACTACCCGTTCGATCCGATTCCCAATCCGTATCCGGCAGAGTTGGAGATGGAGATGCCAGAGCAGCTTCGTCTGCCGGAGTATCGCGAGGACTGACAGGAAGTTAGTAGGCATCTATCCGAAATTGTGATGAGTGCGGATATTTGAAGGTGGGCTGATCTTGAGTAGTTGGGTCAACCTCGTCAGCGCAGAGATTTGTATACCCTAGGTTTCGACGACGGCGAGATCCAGCACTCCCCGCGCAAGCTCAAGGATCACTTGTGCCCCCATCGGGGTTGTGAGTTCAATCGCGCTGACCCGCCACCATTCGACTCACCGTCATTGCGTGCCACCTGGACCCTCTGGGGCGCAGCCCACGCCGCTCCATCTCGGCGGCGATTCGACGATACGACAAGCCCTCCGCACGGAGCTTTCGTACCTGCCCGATAGCCTCGATCTCATCCGTGTCCTCGAGCAGCGTCTTTCCGTCCTCTGCCAGGCGATAACCAAGGGGGACTTCCCCAGCTCGTTGTCCCTTGGCTCTCAACGCCCGCAGGGCCACGCTCGTCCTGGTCCGGATTAGCGCACGCTCATAGGCCGCGAAGGCTTGCACCATGGCCCGCATCAGGGCGGCCTCTGGCCCATCGCCAACCCCGACTCCGTCCGCACTGACGATCCGGGCTCCAACTCGCTCGACCATGCGCTCCACCATGGCGGCCACCATGATGTCACGGGCCAGACGGTCCCACTTGGCAACGACGACCAGGCCCGCATCCTTGTCTTCGAGATCCTGGAGGGCCGCCAGAAGTCCCGGGCGATCCTCTATCGGAGATGCCCCGCCCACGCCCTGGTCGAGGTGCCAGGAGAGCACCAGGACGTCCTGCCTTGCGGCCCAGCTCTCAATGGCGAACCGTTGAGCTTCGGGCCCGAGGGCCTGATCCTCCGTGGACACGCGCAGGTACGCCAAGCTGACTGCTGATCTCAAGGTGCCGTTTCGTCTCAAAGGGGATGAACGCCAGGATGAAACAGCAGTGCATGAGGCACTGCGCGAGGCACTAGCCAACTGTCTCATTCACGCCGACTATTCCGGACAACGGTCGATACTGGTCGTGAAGAGGCCCAGCCTCATCGGCTTCCGCAATCCAGGCCGAATGCGCGTAAGTGTCGAGCAGGCCATTCGCGGTGGTGAGAGTGATGGCCGAAATAAAATCATCCAGAACATGTTCTTGCTCATTGGTAGGGGCGAACGAGCTGGGTCGGGTGTTCCCACGATCTTTCACAATTGGACGGGCCAGCACTGGAGGCAGCCTGAAATCTGGGAGGATCTAGAGCCGGATCAGACGCTTCTGAGGCTTCGCACCGAGAGCCTGCTTCCAGAGGAGGCGGTGACTGCTGTTTCCAATCGGTTTGGAGCCCGATTCCAGGAGCTCGAGGAGGTGTCACGCATCGCTCTGGTAACCGTGGAAGTGGAAGGCTTCCTCACCCATGGCCGTCTCCGACAGCTTTGTGAACGACACCCTCACGACCTGAGCCGCATTCTGGCCCAACTTGTGGATGGTGGATTCCTAGAATCAGACAACCGTGGACGCGGCACCAGTTATCGCTTTCCAGGGACTGGTGAGAGGCAAGTGGGACAGGACGGTTCAGAAGCCTTCTTCAGGGGATCTGTTGGGACCAGCTCCCCACAGATGGCCCCGAGCTCCCCACACATAGATCTCGGCTCCCCACAGATAGGTGCCCTGGGCGACCTACCCACTTCGGCCGCGGAGCAAGACGAGGAGGCCAAGCGGTTCGACTTGCTGGTCCTGCGGCTGCAGCTGGCAGTCCTGCGCCAGGAGGACACCTTCGCGGCCCTGGCCGATCAGATGAAGGCCCTGGCCGGGGCGCTCAGCGAGATGGGCAACATCCCCATGGTGGCGTCCGTGATGCCCCTGATCCTGGACCTGGCCTCCGATCTCTGGTGGGAGGGTGCCACCCTGCCCATGCTTGAGCAGGTGCGGCTGAAGCTCCGGGGCCTCGTGAAGCTCATCGAGCGGGTCCAAAAGAAGATCCTCTACACGGACTTCGAGGACGAGCTGGGCCTGCCTCACGTGGTCGACATCGGCGGCTTCACGGTTGGGACCGACCCAGAGAAGTTCAAGGCCAAGGTTCGACAGTTCCTCCTGGAGCATGAGTCCCATTTCGCCGTCCTGCGTCTGAGGACCAACCAGCCATTGACGGCCGCCGACCTTGTCGAGCTGGAGCGGATGCTGGCGGAGGCCGGTCTCGGGGCCCCGGACCAACTGGCCAAGGCCAAGGAGGAGTGCCACGGCCTCGGCCTCTTTATCCGTTCCCTAGTGGGGCTCGATCGGGAAGCGGCCAAGGCGGCCTTCAACGGCTTCGTCAATGGCCGAACCTTGAACGCCAGCCAACTCGAGTTCATCGACATGATGATCGACCACCTGACCCAGCACGGCGTCATGGATCCCGGCCTACTCTACGAGAGTCCCTTCACCGACCTGAACAGCCTCGGTGTCGAGGGGGTCTTTCAGCAGCAAGAGGTTCAGGAACTGGTCCGGATCCTCGCTGACGTTGAGAAGCACGCTGTTGCGTAATGGAGATTTTCATGCCGAGAGCACCTACATTCCACCAAGTGGCAATCAGAAATCAAAGAGGAAAGCGTCATGTCACACCCTATCGCTGACCAAGTGACTCGTCGTTGCATTCGAGTGCTGAGAATGCTGAACGAACTCCACATTCAGGGCTATCAGCGACTCAGGTTCGCATCAGGTCCAGTCCCAGCAGGTGGACACTGGCGGATCTTCATTACAACCGCAGAGCACCTCAAAGTATTCGAGGGCCAGACCTATGGACCGGCTGACGAAGACTTGGCCGCGGAACACCGAAGTTCATGGGGGCCTGGCAATGTCTATTTTGGCTGGGAAGACACCTCGACGTTCAAGGCGAGGGAATTGGCCGAGAGATTTAAATTGAAGTTCCCCAGGATCTGCGAAGAGGGTCGTGGCCGTGACTGGGAATATGCAGGTTGGTTCAGCGAGTTGGTTGGAGTGGCAGAAGGTGGATTCGTGCCTCTGACAAACTTCTATGACTACACGCCTGAAGGGTTCAGGGATTTTGAGGTGCATTGGTGGGGACATGATGACCACGTCCTTCCTGCACCTTTCCCCTCCGCTCCGGATGAAAAAATGGCGACCATTCTCAAATTCCAGAAGCCATAGGAATCTGCCATGACAGTCATGGAACTGCTCGACCCAATCCTCATCAAGTAAGTTGAGTGAACCTCAGGTGTGACCATGAAAATCTTCGAGTATGTTCCTCACCCACACATCGAGTTCCGGAAGCGGCATGCCCCCAAACCAAGAGCCGTCCGCCAGGGCCGGGTGGCCCGCTTCAACGCCTTCCTGGGGGAGAGCATCAGCAAGGGCGTGGGCACCATGTGGTGCGCCTATACCACTCTCAACCTGGGAATTCCGTTCAGCCATCGGTGTAGGCAGGGCCGAATAGACACATATCTGTGCTATCGACATCCACAGCCCCCTCCACTGGCAATGCCCAGATGGTTGTTAGACGGTTGTTAGACAACACGCAAAAGGCCACCGTGTGCTGGTGGCCTAAGTGCTTTGTTTTCTGGCTCCGGAGGAGGGATTTGAACCCCCGACCTAGTGATTAACAGTCACCCGCTCTGACCCCTGAGCTACTCCGGAAAGTGCGAATATCCATTCTACCGGATAGAGGCGAGGTTTCAAGCAGGAGGCTGCAGATGCCGTGAGGTGGGCCGGGCGCCTAGGCTCGCTGGAGTTCCATGAGGACCTGGCGGGCGGCGGCTTTGAGCGTCTCGATCACGCCGGTGCCCTTGTTGGCCACGGCCTCGACAATGGGCTCGTTCCGGAATCGGAGGAGTCGCTCCATTTCCGGCACGGAGGCGGCCGAGGGTGTGTCGCGCTTGTTCAGCTGGAGGACATAGGGGATGGTCCGGATGTCGAAGCCGTTTTCCTTGAGGTTCGTGGCCAGGTTCGCGATGGATTCGATGTTGGCCTCCATGCGGGTCTTCTGGCTGTCGGCCACGAATATGATCCCGTCACAGCCGCGCAGGATGAGCTTCCGGCTGGCATCGTAGAAGACCTGGCCAGGCACGGTGTAGAGGTGGAAGCGGACCTTGAAGCCCTTGACGGTGCCCATGTCGAGGGGGAGGAAGTCGAAGAACAGCGTGCGGTCGGTCTCCGTGGCGAGGCTGACCAGCTTGCCCCTCTTGTCGGGGTTGGCCTGCTCGAAGATCCATTGGATGTTCGTGGTCTTGCCGCAAAGGCCGGGACCGTAGTACACGATCTTGCAGTTGATCTCGCGGGACGCGTAATTGATGAAGGTCATGTTGCCGCCCCGGCCTCAGTCGCCAAAGAGACGGTCGATGTCTTCGTCGGTGATCTCGGAGAAAGGGCTCTCGAAGCGGCTGCCCGAATCCGACTCCTTCTGTGCGCGCTGCTCCACCTGATCGAAGATTTCCTGAAGATCCTTGCTGGCCTTCTTCACTCTCAGGCGGACCAGGGCGAGGCTGGAGTTCTGATCGAAGATCACCACCAGGATGCCCCGTTTCCCGACGATGGAGATGTGGAGATTGTCCTTCTCGCCCTCATGGAAAAGCAGGCTGAACTCTTTTTCTCCGATGAGCTTGGCGAGCCCATCCGTGGCCGCCACGTTGCCGGCGGTCAGGGATGCGAGGCTGGTGGCGTCGATGCTCTTCACATCCCCGGCCGCCGCAATCTGCTGCCCGTTCTTGTCCACCAGGAACACGACCTTGGCAGAGGCATCCTTGGAAAGGCGGCCGATGATCTCCTGGAGGAGTTTGTACTCCTCCTCATAGAGCATGAGATCAAGCTTCGCCACAACTGCCTCCGATGGGACTGCTTTCTGGAGGATACCGCACTTTTCAGCCAGGTTTGGAGCCGAGGCTTCCGTGAACGACCGCCAGGGAGGCGGACAGGCCCAACCTGGTGGCACCTGCCCGAACCATCCGGAGCGCAGCTTCGTAGGCCCGGATGCCCCCGGAGGCCTTCACGCCCATCCCCGCTCCCACGGTGCGGCGCATGAGCGCCACATCTGCCTCGGTCGCACCACCCGTGGAGAACCCGGTGGAGGTCTTCACAAAATCCAGTCCGGCCTCAGATGCCAGCTCGCAGGCTCGGACCTTTTCGGCTTCGTCGAGCAGGCAGGTCTCCAGGATCACCTTGAGAACGGTCGGAGCGGGCGTGGCGGACCTGAGGGCTTCGAGGTCTCGCCGTACGAACGCCCAATCTCCAGCTTTGACAGCGCCGATGGCCAGGACCATGTCCACTTCCAGAGCACCGTCCTTCTGTGCGATTTCCGCCTCGAAGGCTTTGGCGCTGCTGGCGGTGGCCCCGAGGGGGAAGCCCACCACCGTGCAGGTCCGGACCAGACTCCCTTTCAACAGGGAAGCTGCCAAGGGGACCCAGAGCGGGTTGACGCAGACTGAGGCGAACCCATGCTCCAGTGCCTCAGCGCAGAGGGCCTCGACCTGGACCCCGGTGGCATCGGGTTTCAGCAGCGTGTGGTCGATCAGGGGAGACAGATTCCAGGGTCCTTCGGTGGGGGCGACCTGGGCAAAGGGCCGGTGGTGGAGACCACGCGCATCCCGAAAGAGGCCGAACCCTTCCACGCAACCCAACAGCTGTGTCACCCCATCCCCTGGTAGCCCGGGGGCTCGAGCCCTGATTTCAGCGGTGAGGTCGAGCAGGGGATCGATCATGGAATCATGATGGCCGGGTCCGCGACCTCAGAAAAGACACCCAAAGAAAAGCGGGCCGAAGCCCGCTTTTCTTGAAGCGATTTGGGTGATTACTTCTTGGCTTCTTCCTTCTTCTCGGCCTTGGCAGCCTTCTTCTCGGCCTTGGCAGCCTTCTTCTCGGCCTTGGCAGCCTTCTTTTCGGCCTTGGGGGCGGCGGGGGCTTCAGCCTTCTTCTCTTCGGCGGTCAGGGCCTTCTTGGGCTCGGCGGCAGGAGCGTCGGCCTTCTTGGCAGCCTTCTTCGCCTTCTTGGCCTTCTTCTCGGCCTTGGGGGCGGCGGGGGCTTCAGCCTTCTTCTCTTCGGCGGTCAGGGCCTTCTTGGGCTCGGCGGCAGGAGCGTCGGCCTTCTTGGCAGCCTTCTTCGCCTTCTTGGCCTTCTTCTCGGCCTTGGG
>CAIYNT010000157.1 GCA_903927605.1 uncultured Holophagaceae bacterium | reverse complement strand
CCGGATCGCGAGCCAGGCTGCTAAATGCAGCCTGGCAAGTGAGGATCCGGCGAGGGTGAGCATAGCGTTCAGGTCGGCCCGGACCCGGCGCGTGTCCGAGCCCGCACCCTGCGCAGCGAGGATCCACCGAGTGGTGAGCATAGCGTCCAGGTCGGCCCTGACCCAGCGCGTGTCCGAGCCCGCACCCTGCGCGTGACCGAATCTGCGCGCACCCTGCGCAGTGAGGATCCATTGAGGGTGAGCATAATGTCCGGATGAATCCCAACGGGCATTTCCCCCTCATCGACCGCCATACGCATCTCGAGGGCTCGCTCGATCCCGATTGGGTCCGATCAGAAGCGCAGCGCCGTAGCCTGCCGCTTCCCGCCAGTCTGGAGACCCTTTGGTCGGGCGCAGCGGTTCCCTTTGAGGGATTCATCGAGGCCTTCCTGTTCGGAGCGGCCCTGCTGGATAGCCGCAAGGCCGTGTGCGAAGCCGTCTTGGCCGTGGGACGACGCACACAGAAGGCCGGGGGCTCCGGGTTTGACCTGTGGGCCTCGCCCCATTTTCTGGTGGTCCACAGGGGGCAGATCCAGCTTGATGCCTTCTGGCGAGGGCTGGAGGACGGGCTTGCCGAGACCCGAACCTGGGGGCTACGTAGCTGTGTGGTGCTGGATGCCGTCAACCACTTCGGTCCGAAGCATGGCCAGGCGGTCCTCGATCTGACCCTGTCTGAGCTGCCGGTCTTCGTGAAGGGATTCTCCACGGGCGGTCTGGAGAACTGCCCCTTCCGAGACTGGGCGCCTGTCTTCGACCGGGCCCGGGCCGCAGGCCTTCGCATCGCCGCCCACGCTGGAGAAAACGGCCCAGGAGCCAATGTCCGTGAAGCCATCCTCGAGGGTGGCGTGTCCCGAATTGTTCACGGCATCCGGGCGGATGACGCCACCTTCGCCCTCCTTGCTGAGCGTTGCATTCCAGTGGACGTCTGCCCCAGTTCCAACCACGCCCTCGCGTCCGACGTCATTCCCCATCCCCTGCCCCGGATGCTCCGTGCCGGAGTGCGTTGCGCCCTGGGCACCGATGATCCTGGGGTGATTCCCTGCGACCTGGGTACCGAAATCTCCGCGGCAACAGGCATGGGGCTCGATGACCTGGCCTTGGCGCTGCTCCGACGAAACGGGGCCGAAGATGCCTGGTGCCTGGCAGATTGAGCCTTTGAGATAGGGCCTTCAGCAACCAGCGCCCTATCCGGTCAACCAGGGCTCGAAGCAATCGGGTCTTCCAGGTAGACTAGGGGATTCGGTGCGCGCCCATAGCTCAGCTGGATAGAGCATCAGGCTTCGAACCTGAGGGTCGGGCGTTCGAGTCGCTCTGGGCGCACCACCGGTTTGACAATTGGGTTTTTTGCGAGCGTGGCGGAACTGGTAGACGCACTGGATTTAGGTTCCAGCGGTTCACACCGTGTCGGTTCGAGTCCGACCGTTCGCACCATTTGCCAGGATTGGCAAATAGGACGGAATGGCCGCAAAGCGGCCATTGCCGCCCGAAGGGCGAGGGCACAGGAAGTGCCCGAGTCACCATGAAAGCCGAAAATTCTTTTGCACTTCCTTTGCAACACGGAGCACCCATGTCCGCCACCCTCCACCACCAGTCCCCCACCCGCAAAGCCGTCGAAGTGACGGTGCCCGCCTCTGAGGTGAGCGCCGCCTTCAGCGAGGTGGTGGCGAAGATCACACCGAAGGTCCGCATTCCCGGCTTCCGCCCCGGCAAAGCCCCGCGCCCAGTGCTGATGCAGAAGTACGCCCGGGAGATCCAGTCGGACGTGGCTCAGCAGCTGGTGGAAAAGCATTTCTGGAAGGCTGCCCAGGAGGCCGGTGCTCTGCCCATCTCCCATCCCACCCTGGAAAAGCTGGACCTGAAGGAAGGTACTGACGCGGTTTTCCGCGCCCTGTTCGACGTGGCCCCAGAGGTTCCCCTGCCCGACTACAAGACCATGGTCCTGACCAAGAAGAAGCGGGCCGTGGACGAAGCCACGATCCAGGAGCACCTCGAAGGCCTGCGCCAGCGGGCCGTCAAGCACCTCCCCGTGGAGGACGGCACCGTGGCTGTGGGCCTCGTCGCCACCTGCGACATCCGGGTCAAGCCCCAGGGCCTTCGCGCCCAGACCTACCAGGACCAGGTGCTGGAGATCGATGGCACCCGGCCCTTCGACGCCGAGCTGATCGGCCTGAAGGTCGACGAGAAGAAGGCCTTCACCCTGACCCACGCATCCGACGATGCCAACACCGTCCTTGCTGGCAAAACTTTGGCCTATGAAATTCAGATCAAGGATCTGCGACGCAAGGAAGTGCCGGACCTGGGGGATGAGTTCGCCAAGGACATGGGTGCCTTCGAGAACCTGGAAGCCCTGAAGGCGGCTGTCAGCAAGGATCTGGGAGAGGCCGCCGAGCAGGACGCCGTGGCCCGGCTCCACGCCACCATGCTTGACACGCTGCTGGATGCGGCGCCCTTCGAGGTGCCCCGCTCCATGGTGGGGCTGCAGCTGGATGACTACTGCCAGGAGTTCGCCCAGCAGGTGTCCCGCCAGGGCATGGATCCCAAGAAGGTGAACTGGCAGGCCTATCGCCAGTACCGCCTGAACGATGCCGAGCGTGCGGTCCGCAGCGGCTATCTGCTGCAGGCCATCGGCAACGCGGAATCCATTGAAGTGCCTGAGGCGGATATTGACGCCGAGATCCGCACCTTCATGGCCGAGAACCAGGTCCAGCAACCCTTCGAGGCCTTCAAGACCGAACTGGAGAAGCGCGGGAATGTCACCGAGATCAAGGGCCGCCTGCGGACCGACCGCATCTTCGACCGCCTGCTCACCACCGCCAAGATCACCGAAGAGCTGCTGGACAAGGCTGCCTTCGAGGCCCTAGTCGAACTGGAGCGGAAGCGGGAGGCCGGCATTCCCGTGAACCGCTTCGATGCGGGCGGCCTGGAGGGCGGTGATCTGGAAGGCCAGGAAGGTGGCGAACCTGTCGCCGTGGCACCGGCTGGTCACATCCATGGTCCCGACTGTGACCACGATCACGAGGGCGAGGCCGAAGAAAAGCCCGCCAAAAAAGTCGCCAAGTCAAAGCAGGAGAAGCCGGCCGCCGCGGCTGAGCCCGAGGCCGATGAGAAACCAAAGGCCAAAAAAGCCGCTACGGCGAAGAAGTAGTCTGTCGCAGATTGCCTACGCGGAAGGCGCCTCCGGGCGCCTTCTTGTTATCCTGATCAGCCAGCCGGAGGGCCCATGCCCAGCAGCTACTATCCCCCCATCGTCATCGAGCAGACGCCCCGCGGTGAGCGCAGCTACGACATCTACTCACGGTTGCTGAAAGACAACATCATCTTCCTGGGCACGGCCATCGACGACAACGTGGCCAATGCCATCGTCGCGCAAATGCTGTTCCTCGAGAGCGAGGACCCGGACAAGGACATCCAGATCTACATCAACAGCCCCGGCGGCAGCGTCACCGCGGGTCTGGCGATCTACGACACCATGCAGTTCGTGAAGAACGACATCGTCACCTACTGCATCGGCCAGTGTGCGTCCATGGGAGCCCACCTGCTGTCCGCGGGCACCAAGGGCAAGCGCTTCGCCCTGCCCAACGCGCGCATCATGATCCACCAGCCCAGCGGTGGCGCCCAGGGCCAGGCCACGGAGATCGAGATCACCTTCAAGGAGATCCAGCGGCTGAAGGACAACCTGGCCGCCACCTTCGCCAGGCACACGGGCCAGCCCCTGAAGAAGGTCATCAAGGACATGGACCGCGACTTCTTCATGAGTGCCGAAGAGGCCCTGGAATACGGCATCGTGGACAAGGTCCTCTCCGAGCGGCCAGCCTGATGAACGCGAGCCTCTCCACCGTGCCGGGCTTCGAGCACCTGTCGCGCATCCCGCTCTACGTGCCCGGCAAGCCCATCCAGGAAGTGCAACGGGAACTGGGGCTCACCCGGATCGTCAAGCTGGCTTCCAACGAGAACCCCTGGGGCCCCACAGAGGCCGTGAAGGCCCGCGTGGCCTCCGTCGTGGCGGGCTCCGAATTTGAAGGTCTGGGTCTGTACCCGGTCAGCGATGGCTACTATCTCCGCAAGCGCATCGCCGAGCGGAAGGGTGTCTCCGTGGATCGCGTGATCCTCGGCAACGGGAGCAGTGAGATCCTCGAAATGGTGGCCAAGGCTGCCTTCCTTGACGGTGGAAGCGCCGTCATTCCCAAGCACAGCTTCGCCATCTATGGCATCGCCACGCAGACCGCCGGTGGGCACGTCATCGAATCCCGGGCCTCGGCCACGGAACTCGACGTGGACGACATCCTGCGATCGGTAGCCGAAGACACCCGCCTTGTCTATCTGGGGCATCCCAACAACCCCACGGGCATCCTTCTGGACAGGGCCTCCGTCGAACGATTGGTGAGGAACCTACGCGAGGACATCATCCTGGTGGTGGATCAGGCCTATGCCGAATACGAGAATCCCTCCCAGTACCCGGATGCCGCCGCCTACCTGGATGAACGCCCGAATCTGCTGGTGCTGCACACCTTCTCCAAGATCCACGCATTGGCCGGGCTCCGCATCGGCTATGGCCTGGGCTCCAAGGAGTTGATGGGATTCCTCGATCGGGTACGCAGTCCCTTCAATACGAACCACCTGGCTCAGGCCGCCGCCGAAGTCGCTGTCCAGGATGTGGCCTTCGAGGCCTTCTCCCGCCAGAAGAACACCGAGGCCCGTGCCGCCTTCATCGTCGAAGCGGCGAAACACCGCTGCCAGATCTCGGGGACTTGCGGCAACTTCGTGCTGCTGGAGAGTGCCTACCCCGCCAAGGAACTCTTCAAGGAGTTGTTGCAGCGCGGTGTCATCGTCCGCCCCATGCATGGCTATGGTCTGCCGAACCACGTCCGTGTGACCTTCGGGAAGCCCGAGGAGATGCAGGCCTTCTGGACTGCTGCTGGGCCCCTGCTCGATGGCGGCTGCTGATTGCCGGTCTCGGACGAGATCGGCCTGCTGAAGGGCCTTCTGGCGCGCGGTGAACGAGCTAGCTGCCGCACAGGCTTGAATGCCCTGCGAACCCACTACAAGCGGAATCCTGAAGCCTTCGATGCCGCCTCCATCGCCGCCCTCAAAGCCCTCGCGGTTGATCTGGAGGCTCTTCCCGATCTTGAGTCGGCCCTCAAAGCCACCTTCGGGTATGGCGCCTTCCGACCCGGCCAGCGCGCCATCATCGAGGCAGTGTTATCGGGTCGGGACGTGGTGGGCATCATGCCGACCGGCGCCGGGAAGTCCCTCACCTACCAGTTCCCGGCGCGTCTGCTGGGTGGTGTGACACTGGTGGTATCGCCCCTCATCGCCCTCATGAAGGACCAGGTGGATGCCCTCATCGAGGCTGGGCTCCGCGCCACCTTCCTCAATTCCAGCCTGGATGCGGAGGCCCGCCGGGAACGCATCCGCGCCCTCAGGAACGGCGAACTGGAGCTGGTCTACGCCGCACCGGAAGGACTCGAACTTTACCTGGCAGACCTGCTGCGCGAAGTGGACCTTCGCCTCATCGCCGTCGACGAGGCCCACTGCATCAGTCATTGGGGCCATGATTTCCGCCCAGCCTACCGGACCCTGGCCGGACTCAAGCAGCGTTTCCCGCACGTTCCAGTGCTCGCCCTCACAGCTACGGCCACCCCGGAAGTCCGCCGGGACATCGCCACCCAGCTGGAGATGCGGACTCCGTTGGAAGTGCAGGGCTCCTTCTTCCGCTCCAACCTGCGCCTCAGCGCCTACCGCAAGGGGGCCGAGGGGCTGCCCCCCGTGCGTGAAGCCCTGCTGCGCCTGGTGCTGGCGCGACGCGGCGAGAGCGGCATCATCTACTGCCTCTCGCGCAAGGCCGTGGAGGCCACCGCGGCGTTCCTCAACGGGGAGGGCCTGCGGGCCGTGGCCTACCACGCCGGCATGGACACTGCCGCCCGATCCGCAGCCCAGGAAGCCTTCCAGCGGGACGACGTGGACGTCATCGTGGCCACGGTCGCCTTCGGCATGGGCATCGACAAGAGCAACATCCGGTACGTCATCCACCGTGACATGCCCAAGAGCGTGGAGGGCTGGTATCAGGAGATCGGCCGCGCTGGCCGCGACGGCGCCGACGCGGACTGCGTGATGTTCTACGGCTGGGGGGATGTGCTCAGCTACGACCGCTTCACGGACGGTCTGGACGCCGCGCTGGCCCAGGCCCAGCAACGGCAGACCCGCGACCTCTTTCGACTTGCAGAGGCCCCTCGCTGCCGGCACCAGGCCCTCCTGGCCCACTTCGGCGAACACATGGAATCCTGCGGGAGGTCGTGTGATGTGTGCTCGGGAGTCGATCCACTCAAGGCCGCCCCGTCCCCCGGGAAAGCGAAACGCGGATCGCCCCGCGGATCCCGCCCGCCCCTGGTTCAGGAGCCACCCGAAGGGGATGAGGCCCTCTACCGCGACCTGAAGGCCCTGCGGAAACAACTGGCCGACGCCAAGGGCGTGCCGGCCTATGTGATCTTCAGCGACGCCACCCTCCAGCAGATGGCCCGGTTCCGACCCGCCTCTGAAGCCGAATTCTTAGCCTTGAGCGGCGTCGGCCCGAAGAAACTCCTGCAGTATGGCGAATGCTTCCTGCGCCTGCTGCGTCAGCCGAACCCTTGACTCGCTGCGCAGGAGGCTTGGATATCTGTCACAACGCAGATTATCGCCAATTGATATCAATGGATTTGTAATGAGAGCGGACCATCCAGGGCTTGCGGAAGTGCCTGGAAGAAATTAGGGTAAGTGAAGACATTTCCTACTCTCGTGTCTCCTGATATGTTTTCTGATTTTCGAGGTGAATTTATGAGTATTAGGTTGCGCGTGAGAGACCTGACTCGGCTGGCGTTCCAGTTGGGCAACAACTGGATCACGCTGACGGGCGCGGCCCTGACCACCAGCTCTGCTTTTGTCCTCGTCTGGTTCTGGTTCATGGAGTTCACCGGTCGTCCTGAGCAGGTCAATCCGTACATGGGCATCCTGCTCTTCGTCATCCTGCCGGCCCTCTTCCTGGTTGGCCTTACCTTGATCCCCCTCGGCATCCTTCGCGTGCAACGCAAGGCCAGGCTTGCTGGTGATGCTCCCCTGCCCCTGCAGGCCGTGGACTTCAAGCATCCCGGTGTCCGCCACCTCCTGACTGTCGTGGGCGTCCTGACCTTCATCAACGTGTCGATCCTGGGAACGGCTGGCATGAAGGGCGTGGAATACATGGACTCCAACCAGTTCTGCGGGCTCACCTGCCATACGGTGATGAGCCCCGAATACACCGCCTTCCTGGACTCGCCCCACTCCCGCGTGGGCTGCGCCCAGTGCCACATCGGACATGGCGCGCCCGCCTTAGTGAGGGCCAAGATCTCCGGCGCACGGCAGTTGTTCGCAGTGGCCTTCGGCACCTACTCGCGCCCGATTCCGAGCCCAGTCGAGCACCTGCGTCCCGCCCGGGAAACCTGCGAACAGTGCCACTGGCCCCAGAAATTCTCTGACAACAAGCTGATCATCCGGACCAAGTACGCCGAGGATGAGGCGAACACCCCCTCCACCAGCGTCCTGCTCCTCAAGATCGGCGGGCATACCGCCAACGGCACCACCGGCATCCACGGCCGCCACCTCGATACCATGGCCCGCATCAGCTACGTCACCACCGATCACCGCCGGCAGGAGATCCCCAAGGTCACTTACCGGGATGACCAGGGTCAGCTCGTGGAGTTCGTCACTGACGAATTCAAGAATCTCCCGAAGGAGAAGCTGGACAAGGCCGTCACCCGCCAGATGGATTGTGTTGACTGCCACAATCGCCCGACCCATACCTTCCAATTGCCCGACCGCGCCCTCGACAAGGCCCTTGCCAATGGTCGCATGAGTGCTGAACTGCCTTTCCTCAAGAAGAAGGCGTTGGAGCTGCTGAAGGTGGACTACCCCGACCAGAAGACCGCCGCCGCGAAGATCCCCATGGAACTGGCGGAGTACTACCGCACGACCTACCCCGAGATTTTCCGGCAGAAGCGGGGCCAGGTGGACACGGCTGGCGAGGTGGTCAAGACCATCTATCTGCACAACGTCTTCCCCGAGATGAAACTGACCTGGGGCACTCATCCGAACAACATCGGCCACGAGGATTCCGTGGGCTGCTTCCGGTGCCACGACGGCAGTCACACTTCTGCCGACGGCCGCACCATCAAGGGTGACTGTGATACCTGCCACATCCTCTTGGCCCAGGACGAGAAGGATCCCAAAGTCCTCAAGGAACTCGGCATGAAGTGATAGATCGGCGGGACACCCCATACCAGAATGTGGGAATGACCGTCCCCGCCTTTCCTCTGATCGCCATCGACGGCCCATCGGGCGTGGGGAAGTCCACCACCGCCCGGCGGGTCGCCGAGCGTCTTGGTTGGCAGTACCTCGATACCGGCGCCATGTACCGGGCTGCGGCCCTGGCCATCCAGCGGGCGGGGATCGCCCTGGATGACCGTCCCGCCCTGGAGTGCCTACTCTCCGGCCTAGATCTATCCCAGGCCGGCGGACGGATGTACCTGGCGAGCGAAGATGTCAGCGAAGCCATCCGCAGCCCGGAGATCACTCGCCTGGTCACGCCCGTGAGCGCCGACGTCCGGGTCCGCGAGGTGCTGGTGGACCAGCAGCGCCGCATCGGCTCTACCGGTCACTGGGTGGTGGATGGCAGGGACATCGGCACCGTAGTATTCACCCAGGCCTGTTGCAAAGTCTTCCTCACCGCCAGCCCCGAGGCCCGGGCCCGCCGACGGTTCCTGGAACTCCAGGCCAAGGGGCAATCGCCGGTTCTCGAAGATGTGCTCGCCGACCTCCAGCGCCGCGACCAAGCCGACAGCACGCGCGCCGTAGCTCCCCTGCGAAAAGCCGAAGATGCCATGGAACTCGACTCTAGCGATCTGGACCTGGATCAGGTGGTGGATCGGATCGCGGCGCGGCACTCGGCCCATTCTTGAATGCCGATCCTCGCGCAAAAAAGGGCGCCTCGGCGCCCTTTTTTACGAGACGAACCACGTTCTCAGTAGCCCTCTCCCTCGCTGGCCGCCTTCACCTTCCCTCGGTGGACCCGGAACAGGTAGGTGTAGTAACCCAGGACGATGACGAAGGCGATGAACCACCACCCCATCGCTGCGTTCAAGCCCGTGCGACCCGCCAGGGAGTTGAAGGCTGTGAGGCTGTACTCCGGGTTGAGCGTGGACTTGAGCATCACGGGATAGACACAGGCGGCGGTGGCCGCGAGGATCCCGAGGATGAAGGCGCCGGAACCCAGGAAGGCCAGCAGATACTTCTTCTGGTTCACGCCCAGGAACACCACCACCAAGCCGGCGAGGAAGATCACCATGGCCAGCCAGGCAAGGGGGGCCCTGGGCAGGTTCTGGAAGAGCACCGGGGTCACCAGGAAGCTGGCCACGGTGGCCAGGATCCACACCACCACCACGATCGCCCATAGCTTCAGGGACAGCGCGACGGACCGCTCCTGGACGGGGCCTTCAGTTTTCCATGCGAGGAAGACGGATCCATGGGCCGCCATGGTCACCAGGGCGAACACTCCGATGAGGACCGTGTACCAATCCAGGATTCCCGGCCAGGCGCCCACCTGGAAACTCGTCCAAAGGGGCATCGCGAAATAACCGCTGGCATCCAGCGGAACGCCTCTCAGCACATTGCCCAGGGCGGCACCGAAGAGGACCGGGAGCACGATGCTAGAGATGGTGAATCCCGTATCCCAGAGATGGCGCCAGAGGCCATCGTTCACGTGGGAACGGAATTCAATGGAGATGGCCCGGAGCAGCAGGAACCAGAGCACCAGAAACAGGGGCAGGTAGAACCCGGAGAATCCAGAGGCAAGCACCCTCGGGAAGGCCAGGAACATGGTGCCACCCCCGGCGAGGAGCCAGACTTCGTTGCCGTCCCACAGGGGACCGACCGCCCCGAGGATCTCGCGGCGCTCCTCGTTGGTCTTGGCCACGAAGAGGTGCAGGATGCCGGCCCCGAAATCGAAGCCGTCCATCACGACATAGATGGCCACCAGAACGGATGTGAGCCAGAACCAGAGCATTTCCATGGCGGCCTCCTAGATCTTCGGCGTGTGGGATTCGGGTCCGTGGGCGATCTCACGGCCGATGAGGTAGACGAACAGCATGGACAGGACGACGAAGATGCCGGCGAATCCGAGGCTGGTGAACACCGTCGCACCCGAATGGACCATCGGGCTCGGGCCCTGCGCGGTGCGCAGCAGACCATAGATCAGCCAGGGTTGCCGACCGAATTCCGCCACGGCCCATCCCGCGCTGGTCGCAATGTAGGGGAAGGGGAAAGCCAGCATCAACACCCAGAGCATGGCGCGCGAAGTTTCCAGGCGCTGCTTCCAGTTGAGCAGGACCCCGATCCCCATGATCAGGATCAGGATGGTGCCCAGACCGACCATGATGTGATAGGCGTAGTAGAGCAGCTCGATGCTGGTGGGCCATTGATCCCGCGGGAAGTCGTTGAGGCCCTTCACATTGGCCGAAAAACTCCCGTAGGCCAGGAAACTGAGGATCGCCGGCACCCGGATGGGATTGTCGATCCTTCCCTTGGCCACATTGGGCTGGCCAACCATCACCAGCTCCGCAAAGGGCCCGCTCTCGAAGCGTCCCTCCATGGCCGCCAGGGAGACGGGTTGGTATTTGGCTACCATCTTTCCGGCGATGTCACCGGTGGGGAAGGCCAGCAGCGCACTGAAAACGAACCCCAAAATGACACCCGTCTTCAGGTTCACCCGAGCCTGGACAGGGTAAAGACCCTTGAGTGCCCAGAAAGCCCCCACCGCCGCCACCACGAAGGAACCCGTCACCACCGTGGCCAGCATGTTGTGGGCGTACTGCGCAATCGCCCATGGGTTCAAAATGAAGGCCCAGAAGTCCGAAAGCTGGAAGATTCCGCCAGGGGCCATGACGTAGCCGACCGGATGCTGCATGAAAGCATTGGTCACGATGATGAAGTAACCGGACAGCCAGCTGCCGATCCACAGCGCTATCGCCGCACCGAAATGCCCCTTGGGGCTCAGCTTCTTCTCTCCCCAGACCAGCAGGCCCAGGAAGCTGCTCTCGAGGAAGAAGGCGAACATCCCCTCCATGGCCAGGGACTGGCCGATGACACCACCGCTGAGCCGGGAGAATTCAGCCCAATTGGTCCCGAACTGGAATTCCATGGGAATGCCCGTCACCACGCCCACGGCGAAGTTGATGCCGAAGATGCGGATCCAGAACCTGGCTGCATCGAAGTACCTGGTCTCTCCAGTTTTCAGTCCGAGCGCCTTGAGGACCACGATGATGAAGGCCAGTCCCATGGTGAGTTGGGGGAACAGGTAGTGATAGGTAACCGTGAATCCGAACTGGAGTCTGTGCCAGAAAAGTGGATCGCCCATGGTTCCTCCTGTGTTGATGGCCATTCATGATGGGATCGGGATCCCACTATGCCATGAACAGGATTTTCTCCCCTGGCGGTCTCTTGAGTGGGGCCTTAAAAAGGTCGTGTTTTACTAATGACCTCTAGGTCTCAAAAAATACTGTTGAATTGAATGACTATTTGATTATATTAGATTCATCCGACCAAGGGCCTGTCAAACAGGAACCGTGGATCAGGGGTAGGGGAGGCGGGTCCGGGGTGGACCCGCCCTTTTTTTGGACCGGGCACTCCCGGCTCAGAGCCCAGGGATGCGCGGAATTCGGCCTAGCTTGGATTGCCGGTAGTAGCGGCCCCAGAGCCGCTTCAGACTGTGCCCAAGGATCGGCAGCGGCAGCATGAAGGACCTGGAATCATCCCGGTACACCAGGCCGCCGCCGCTCCCCATGTCCATCAGGCAGGTGATGTTCAAGTGTTCCGGATACGTCTTCCGGGGTGCGGACCGCTTCAGCAGATCCACGGAGAGATTGTGGACGGCGACGCGGGCCATGGCCTCGGCAAGGTGGCCCTGCTTGGCCTTCCAGTCAGGGCCCTCCAGGGCGGCGGCATCTCCAACGGCATACCAGGAGGGCACGCCCACCACCTGGCAGGTGGACTCGATGCGGACGAAGCCGGCCGCGTTCTTTGGAAGATCGCTCGAACGCAGCACCTCGCTCCCATTCCCGGCCGGGATGAACATCGTGAGATCGCTGGGCAGGACCGAATCATCCTCGAAGACCACAGCATCCTTTTCGAAGCGACGGAGCTTCGTGCCGAATCTAGTCTGGAAGCGGTTCTTTTGGAACTGGGCCGCCATCATCCGCAGGGCCATGTCCCCCATCCGGGCACCGGGTTGCGCCATGGGCGCAAAGAAGGTCATCTCATAACGGTCGCGGAGACCCAGCTGCTTCAGGCGGTGGTGGAGGTTGAAGAAGAGCTCGAACCCCGGCCCGCCCCGGACCGCGCTGCTGTCGTTCGGATTGCCCCCGAAACCGAAGGCGACGGCACCCTGGCCCTTCGCAATCAGGGCCTCGACGGCCTCCTTCAGGCGGAGGGACTGCTCGGGCTCACCGCAGATGCTCAGAGTGTGCTCGAGCCCTGGGTGCTTCATCTTCCCGGAGCCGAGCGCGATGACCACGTTCGCCTCCTGCCGGATGCCCCCCTTCTCCAGCGTGAAGCTGCGGTTCGCCGCGTTGAGGGCGCAGACCCGATCCAGGGTCAGCGCAAAGCCATGTCGGGTGGCCAGGGCTTCCAGGGAGAGCTTGGCCTCCTCGAAGGGCAGGCTGGATACGGGAATCCAGATGCTGATCGGATAAATGAACAGATAGTCGCGGTCACTGATGAGCTCGACCTCGAACCCGGCCTTGCGACAGAAGATGGCCGCCTCGACACCGGCGATGCCCCCGCCCAGAATGACGATCCTGCTCATGTCCCTGCCCCCATGCGGCGGTACCCAGCGGAGAGGCTCCTGCCTGTTCCCTGTGCAGGCCAGGGCCCACTCAGGAGAGCACTGACTGGATGCGCCGCCAGGAACCCAGGTTGTGGACTTCCTTGAATCCCTTTTTCTTCAGGATGGAGACAGCCAGGCCGCTGCGACTCCCCGAAGCGCAGCAGACTAGGACGGGCCGGGAGGCATCCAGCTTCCCGGAACCCTTCTCCAACTCAGCCAGGGGGATGTTGATGGATTTGGGATGGGCTGCGGCCTTGAACTCGGACCTGGAGCGCACGTCCACGACCTGAGCCCCTTTCTCCAGCAGGGCTTTGACGTCCGCGGTGGAGGCGGATCTGCGGCTCCACAGCAGGTAGCCCACCGCCGCGATGGGGATCAGGTAGATCCAGTGCTCCAGCATCAGGCCCCCGCAAGCTGAAGGGCGGCTTGAAGCGTATGGACGGGCTGCAGGCCCACCATCCGCTTCTGGATCTGGCCATCCTTGAGGACCACGAGGGTCGGGATGCTCTGAACGCCGAACTGTGCCGCCAGGCGCGGTTCATCATCGACGTTGACCTTGGCCACGATGGCCTTGTCGCCTGCAACCTTCGCCACTTCGTCGAGGATGGGTCCCTGCATGCGGCAGGGGCCGCACCAGGGGGCCCAGAAATCGATGAGGACCGGCGCGCCCTGGGCGGCGACCTTCTCGAAGGCGGCGGTGGTGAGGTGGATGACTTGGGACATGGAGACTCCGGATCAGGCAAAGTCAGGGTGGAAGGTCCAGGGACCGAGATCATGGGCCTGGAACCCGAGATGGCAGAGGTACTGTACGGCCATGGCGCTGCGGGCGCCGCTGGCGCAACAGACCAGCAGGGGTCGGTCGGAGGGTAGCCGCTCCGCGGCCAGGACGGGAATGAGGTGCATGGGCAGGTTCAGGCTGCCTGGAATGGATCCGGCGGAGTATTCGCCACCCGATCGCACATCCACCACGAGCCCACCGTCATCCAGCAGCGTCCTCGCATCCTCGGGAGAGATCCAGCGACCCATGGACTACCTCCCCAGGGCCCAGATCAGGCCCAGGACGGCGCCGTAGCTGATGCCCCGCAGCGGGGTGGCGGTCAACGGGCAGGTGCCCGTGCTGCAGCCGACCAGGCGGTGCCAGCCATAGCCCAGGGCACCGCCCGCAACGAGGCCAATGGCGAGGCGGATCGCAGTAGCTTTCACCGCCCGCACCCGACCGCGCTGCCTTCAGGCACGCCGAGCTTGTGCAGGATGGTGGACATCAGGCACCAGTTGGTGAGGCCACTCTGGAGGAGGTTCGCGCCCACGAAGGCTGTGAACCAGTACCAGTTCGGGCTGTGGACATGGGCTAGCCACAAGCTGAGCAGGATGAAGGTGCCCGCGAAGATGTGGACGAGGCGATCGACGGTCATAAAGAGCTCCTATTCGTCAGTGGCAATCTTGGAGGCCTCGCGCTGGAGTTCCGCGGCACGGCCACGACGGGCGACGAGGTAGTACAGAACGGGGATCGACGGCACCGATAGCAGCGTGGCCGCCACGGATCCGGCCATGAGGCTGATGGCCAGGCCCTGGAAGATGGGATCCGCCAGCATCACCAGCGAGCCCACGATCACGGCCGCGGCGGTGAGCAGGATGGGGCGGAAGCGCACCACACCTGCTTCTTCCACGGCCAGCGCCAGGGGCATGCCCTCACGCAGCTTCAGCTCGATGAAGTCCACGAGGATGATGCTGTTGCGGACGATGATGCCCGCTCCGGCGATGAAGCCGATCATGCTGGTCGCCGTGAAGAAGGCACCCAGGATGCCGTGCGCAGGGATGATCCCGATGAGGGAAAGCGGAATCGGCACCAGGATGACCCAGGGGATCTCGAAGCTCTCGAACCAGCCCACCACCAGCACGAAGATCAGCACCAGCACGGCGGCGAAGGCCATGCCGAGGTCGCGGAAGACTTCGAGGGTGATGTGCCACTCGCCATCCCACTTCATGATCAGGTTCTCGGTGTTTTCGGGATGGGCGAGGCCCAGGCGGACCACATCAGCCCCACCGGTACCCTTCATGGCATCGATCTTCTTGTTGAGTGCAGCCAGGGCGTAGACAGGGCTTTCGATGGTACCGGCCAGGTCGGAGAACACATAGGTCACGGGCATCAGGTTCTTGTGGAAGAGGACCGGGTCTTCGTGTCCCTCCTTCACCGTGACCATCTGACTGACCGGAATCATGCCGCGGGCTCCAGGTACGGTCAGCTGGAGAATCTGGTCCAGCTTCTGCCGCTTTTCGGCGGCGAGCTGGATCACCACGGGTACCTGGCTGGAGCCGCGTAGCACATGGAAGGTTCCCGCCGTGTGGCCATAGCCGGCCATGTAGAGCGTCTGAATCACATGGGCCGGGGCCACTCCGAACAGGGCCGCCTTCTCCCGATCCAGCACCAGGCTGATCTTCGGGCTGGTGGGATTCAGGGTGGAATCCACATCGACGATGCCATCCACACTCTTGAAGGCCCGGAGAACCTCAGTCGACAGGCGGGTCCGCTCTGCCTCCGAGGGACCATACACTTCGGCCACGATGGTATCCATGACCGGCGGTCCGGGCGGGATCTCCACGAGCTTCATGCGAGCCCCGGCGGGGTTCGTGATCTTCTCCAGCTCGGGCCGGAGCCGGACCACGATCTCGTGGCTCTGCTCCTTGCGTTCGTGCTTGGACACCAGGTTCACCTGGACATCCACCATCTCCGCTTCCTGGCGGAGGAAGCTGTGGCGCACCATGCCCACGAAGGTGAAGGGCGCGGCCTCGCCGGCATAGATCTGCACATTCTTGACAGTGGGTTCCTTCAGCAGCCGGCGGGCGACGTCCTGGCCCACGGCGACGGCGTCCTCCTTCGGGGTCCCGGCCGGAAGATCCAGCTGGACCATGAACTCCGACTTGTTGTCGAAGGGCAGCATCTTGACCTTCACCACCCCGAAGCCCACCAGGGACATGGCGCCGATGAGCAGCACCACCACGCCCCCGAAGAAGCTCCAGCGCACGACCGGCTTGAACAGCAGCGCCCGGATGACCTTGCGGTAGATGGCGGCGAACTTCGTGTCCGGTGCCACTTCGGGATTCTTGTCCTGCCAGTCGTGCACAGGTTCGGGTGCGGCCGTCTCTGGGGTCGCCGGATGCAGGCCCGATTCGTCCAGTTCCGGGAGGTGGGCCTCCTTCTTGAAGACATTCAGGCTGGCCCAGGGGCTGATGACGAAGGCGATGAGCAGGCTGAAGATCATCGCCACGCTGGCGCCGACGGGGATGGGCCGCATGTAGGGGCCCATCAGCCCGCGCACGAGCGCCATCGGCAGAATCGCCGCGATCACGGCAAACGTAGCCAGGATCGTGGGATTGCCGACTTCATCGACCGCAGCGGTAGCGACCTCGGCCAGAGGCCGGCCAGCGTTCTCCGGCAAACGGAAGTGGCGCACGACGTTTTTGACCACCACGATGGCATCAT
>CAIYNT010000156.1 GCA_903927605.1 uncultured Holophagaceae bacterium | reverse complement strand
CGCTTGCCCGCGCGGCAGTTCCGGCAGTGGCCGCAGGTGATGTGGCCTTCGCCGCTGACCCGGTCGCCGGGATGGTAGCCCTCCACCTCGTCGCCCACCTGCTCGATGACGCCGACATATTCGTGGCCTACCACCATGGGCACCGGGATGGTCTTCTGGGCCCACTCATCCCAGTTGTAGATGTGGACATCGGTGCCGCAGATGGCACTCTTGTGGATCCGGATCAGCACATCGTTCGGCCCCACCACAGGCATGGGAGCTTCGCCCATCCAGATGCCTTCTTCGCGCTTGGACTTCAACAGGGCTTTCATGGGCGCCTCCAGCCTCTCCATTTCACCACCGTGGAGAAGGGGGGCAAGAATCCGGATAAGCGTTTGACGATCTGTGAACCAGACCGTTATCATGCATCCAGGTACTTTATGACCCTCCCCTCCCTGCGGCCCAACCGCAATACCAATCGGCTCCCCCGCGCGGATCGCGCGTGGGCCGGCGAGGGTCTCTCCTAGATTCCTGACACCCCGGACCACCCCGATTCGCGACAGCGGATCGGGGTTTTCTCTTTTTCGCCTGGAGTTCCCATGTGCGGCATCCTCACCATCCTCGGCATCGATCCGGTGCGGTCGAACCCGGCGGAACTCCGCCGCCAGGCCCTGGCCATGGCCCGGAAGATCAGACACCGGGGCCCTGACTGGAGCGGCATCTACAGCGACGATCACGCCATCCTGGTCCACGAGCGCCTCTCCATCGTGGATGTGGAGCACGGCGCCCAGCCGCTCATCGACACCCTCCAGGGCACGGTTCTCGCGGTCAACGGCGAGATTTACAACCACAAGGAACTCCGGCAGGGGCTCCAGGAGGCCCACGACTTCCAGACCTTGTCGGACTGCGAGGTCATCCTCTATCTCTATAATGAACTCAAGCCCCGGGATTTCCTTAACCGCATGAACGGCATCTTCGCCTTCGTGCTCTACGACCCCAAGCGGGAGACCTTCCTCATCGCCCGGGACCCCATCGGCGTCATCCCCCTCTACGTGGGCTGGGACCGCCACGAGAACCTCTATGTCGCTTCCGAAATGAAGGCCCTGGTGGGCCACTGCGACCGTATCCGCGAGGTCCCGCCGGGCCACTATTACCTGGGCCACGAGGCGGACAAGGGCTTCCAGCGCTATTACCAGCCGGACTGGGCGGAGCCTGGCCATGTGTCGGATGCGCCGTTCGATCCCGCGGCCCTGCGCGAATCCCTGGAGGCGGCCGTGCGCCGCCAGCTCATGTGCGACGTGCCCTACGGCGTGCTGATCTCGGGCGGCGTGGATTCCTCCATCATCTCCTCCATTGCGGCCAAGTACCGGGAGGGCCGCGTGGAAGAGGGCGGCACCGCCCCCGCCTGGTGGCCCCGCATCCACTCCTTCGCCGTGGGCCTGGAAGGAGCGCCCGACCTGGCTCCCGCCCGGAAAGTAGCCGAGTACATCGGCGCCATCCATCACGAGGTCCACTTCACCGTACAGGAAGGTCTGGATGCCTTGTCGGACGTGATCTACCACATCGAGACCTTCGACATCACCACCATCCGGGCCTCGACGCCCATGTATCTCCTCATGCGGAAGATCCACGCCATGGGCATCAAGATGGTGCT
>CAIYNT010000155.1 GCA_903927605.1 uncultured Holophagaceae bacterium | reverse complement strand
GGGCGTGACAGCCGAACCCGCACCCTCCAGGGAGTGGCTGATCGAGCGCCTCGCAAGTGAGGCCCACTGCGGGGATCTCATCCTCGTCATGGGCGCCCGGGATCCCTCGCTCACAGACCTGGCGTGGGCCATCCTAAAGCGACTCGCGGGGCCGCCCGATCAGTAAAGGGAATAAGCGTACACTGAGGCCCGGAGGCACTCCCATGGACGAGGCGAGAACAGCCCGGGCCGTCCGGGAATTGCTGGCCAGCCTGGGACAGGATCCGGATGCTCCTGAGCTGCGGGATACCCCGGCTCGGGTGGCGGACTTCTGGCGCGAACGTCTGGCGGGCTATGACATCGACCTGGCCGCCGAGCTGAAATCCCTGCCTGGCACCCTGGCGCCGGTGCCCGTAATCCTCGAACGGATCCCCTTCGTGAGCACCTGCGAGCACCATCTGGCTCCCTTCGAGGGCCACGCCACCATCGGCTACCTGCCGGGCGAGGGCGGCACCGTGGGCCTGTCCAAGCTGGTCCGTGTGGTGCAGGCCTTCGCCTGGCGCCTACAGGTGCAGGAGCGCATGGCCCAGCAGATCGCCGACGCGCTACAGACCTACCTGCGCCCCGCCGCCTGGGGCGTGCATCTGGTGGCGGTCCACACCTGCATGAGCCATCGGGGTGTGAAGACTCCAGGCATCCCCGTGCGTACCACCCTGCTCGGCGGGGCCTGGCTGGACCAGGCACCTGCCCCCTTCCGGCATTGATCCGATGTTCCAGGTGCGCTCCGACTCCGCCAAGAACCGCCTCTACATCACCCTGGCTGGGCACCTCGAGGGCAACGAGCGCCAGGAGGCCACCCGCGCCATCATGGCCGAGGCGGGCAAGCTGAGCGCCGGCTTCGACATAGTGACGGACATCCGGGAGTTGCACGCCACGGACCCGCAGGGCTTCAAGGACTTCCTCCGGGCCCGCTCCACCCTGAAACTGAAGGGCGTGGGCCACATCATCCGGGTGACCAGGATCCCCCTGAGCCGTATCCAACTGGAGCGCATCAGCGCGGAGGCCGGCTATGACTCGGACCGGGCTGATAGCCTCGAAGAGGCCGATCAGCGCCTGGACGACCTGCAAACCCAGCCGCCCAGTAAATCCTGAGGCCAGTGCCCCTTCCGACGAGGTCCCATGCACTACTTACTGATGTACGACCTGAGCGCGGACTACCTGGAGCGGCGGGGCGAGTTCAGGGACGAGCACCTGAGCCTAGCCTGGGAGGCCCAGGCGCGCGGTGAACTGGCACTGGGCGGGGCCCTGGCAGATCCGGTGGATGCCTCCCTGCTGCTTTTTCGCGGGGATTCCCCGGCCGCGGCAGAAGCCTTCGTCGCCGCGGACCCCTACGTGAAACATGGTCTGGTGACGAAGTGGCGGGTGCGGCCTTGGCTCACGGTGGTTGGCGAGGATGCAGCAAGTCCCATCCATCCTGCCGCAGGCTGACCCGCCTGGAGGACCCCTACGACAGCGCACACAGGGCCCGGTCAAGGCCGAGCGGCGCCGCAAGGGCGTCCTGGAGGATCCAGCCAAGGGCTGAGCATGGATCATGGTGCAATGAAGCCTTCTTCGGAGCGTCCATGCACATCCTCGCCCTTTCTGGCAGCCTGCGAGCCCAGTCGCTGAACTCGCTGCTGCTCCAGGAGGCGGCCCGGCTCGCTCCGCCCGGCATGGCCTTCAGCCGCTGGGAACACCTGGATGAACTGCCCCACTTCAGTCCAGAGCGGGACGCGGAGCCGCTGCCTCCAGCCGTGGTGGACTTGCGGGCCCGCATTCGCACAGCGGATGGCTTGCTCATCAGCACACCGGAGTACATCCACAGCCTGCCTGCGGTGCTGAAGAACCTGCTGGAATGGGTGGTCTCCTCGGGCGAGGGCTTTGGCAAGCCCGCAGCGGTCTGGAGCGCTTCGCCCTCGCTGGAAGGCGGTGCCCGGGCTCACGCCTCCCTGGTCCATATCCTGGAAGTGATGTCCATACGCGTGGTGCCGGAAGCCTCCCTCAGCCTGACTCTGGCCCGGTCGGGTTTGAATGAGGCCGGCCAGCTGCAGAATCCGGCCCAGGCGGCGGCCCTCCGGGCCGCCCTGGACTGGCTGGCCGCCTCCGGGGAGCCCTCATGACTGGGCCTGAAACCGCCGGAGCCACGGCCATCCGCATCATCGTCGACGCGGACGCCTGCCCAGTAAAGGACGAGATCTTTCGCGTGGCCACACGCTACGGCCTGCGGGTGATCCTTGTGTCCAACTCTCGGCTGCAGATCCCGCGAAATCCACTCTTCGAATCCGTGGTCGTGGCCAAGGGCCAGTTCGACGGCGCCGATGACTGGATCGTCGAGCAGATCGGAGTCGGCGACATCGCCGTCACTGCGGACATCCCCCTGGCGGCCCGGTGCCTCGAGAAGGGTGCGCGGGCTCTGGATGCCAAGGGCCGGGTCTACACGCCTGAGGCCATCGGCGATGCCCTCGCCAGCCGCGAGCTGATGATCCACCTGCGGGCCATGGGTGAGATGGGAGGCGGCCCGCCGCCCTTCTCCGCGCGGGACCGCTCCACTTTTCTTCAGCGTCTTGACGACCTCATCCAGGCCATTCGCCGCTCCAGGCGGTAGACTGCATAAGAGGCAGGAGCAGATCCAACTCTTCAGATGATCGGATGAACCATGGCCAAGAAGCCCAACTACAACTTCGAAAAGCGGCAGAAGGACCTGGCCAAGCTCAAGAAGAAGGAAGAGAAGCTGCAGAAAAAGGCACTGCGCAAGGATGCCCTGGGCAATGACATCCCGGACTCCGAGGACCAGGAAGACGGTTCCACGGAAGAGACTCCCGCGGCCGAGTAGTCGCACCTCTGGGGAGGCGGCATGGACTCCGACCTGCTGGATAGCCTCAGGGCCCTGATGGCCAGCCCTGTGGCGGCCCTCGGCACCCTCCGCGGGGGGGCGCCTTTTGTGTCCATGGTCCCCGTGGCCCCCGCCGAAGGTGGCTACATCATCCACGTGAGCGGCCTGGCCGCCCACACCCGGGATCTGCGGACAGATAACCGCATGAGCCTGCTGTTCATGGCACCGCTCAGCCCTGATGCCGATCCCCTGGCCCTGCCCCGGGTGACCCTCCAGGGGGAGGCTCAGGAACTCGACCGGCCCAGCTCTGAATACGACCAAGCCGCCAAGGTCTACCTGGCCCGATTCCCGCAGGCGGAGCAGACCCTCGGCTTGGGTGACTTCGCCTTCTTTCTGCTGCGGCCCAGCTCAGGCCGCCTTGTGGCGGGCTTCGGTCGGGCCCTCAGCCTGGGGGTCCATGAGCTTCTCCAGGGTCTGCCCCACTAAGAATCTCTCGATATATCGAGGAATAAGCTCTCGATCTGTCGTGATTTGACACGCTAGGCGGATGGATTAATTTCTCAATCGTATTCAATGGTTGGACTTATTGCTTTGGCACAGGTATGGCACTACCTTGAGGCCGCCCATCGTGGCCATTCAGGAGAATCCATGTCCTTCACCGACTCCAAGACCCATCAGAACCTCAAGGCCGCCTTCGCAGGCGAGAGCCAGGCCAACCGCCGCTACACCTGGATGGCCCAGGTGGCCGAGAAGGAAGGCCTGCCGGAAGTGGCTGGCCTCTTCAAGCACAGCGCCGATGGCGAGACTGGCCACGCCCTCAAGCACCTCATGTTCCTGGCTGCCCAGGCCGGGGACCCCGCCACGGGCCTGCCCCTGGGTGACTCCCTCACCAACTTGAAGTCCGCAGTGGCCGGCGAGACCTACGAGTACACGGACATGTATCCCGAGTTCGCCCGAGTGGCCCGCGAAGAAGGCCACACCGAGATCGCCGCCTGGTTCGAGACCCTGGCCAAGGTGGAACGCTTCCACGCGGGCCGCTTCCAGGATGCCCTCACCCGCCTCCAGTCCGGTGCCATCTCTGCCCCAGACGCCGACATCGCCAAGCACATTTAACTGGTTTTTTTCCACAGATTTCACAGGTTACACAGAAGGCAACGACAGCCGTTGTATTTAAATCTGTGTGAGTCGGTGAAATCTGTGGACCCATTTCTTTGCTCTTTCTGAGGATCTCGCATGATGGCATTGGCCTTCGACCCCACCACTGAACGGGCACGCTTCGAAGCTCGTCGGGGTTTCCTGGCCCGCCAGGAGGCCCTGCGCCTGAACCTGGCCGAGGGGCTGAGCTTCCAGCCGGAAACGGCCGAGAGCGTCGAGGACCAGGTCATCGAGACCCTTTGGGCCGAGGGCAAGGCCCCTGACACGGTGGAGGTCGAGGAACTGGCCGAGGCCCGGGCTTCTTTCGCAGTGCTCTCGCCCCGCCGAGAGTTCGGGGGCCAGAGCCTTGTCGCCACCCTCATGCTGGGCTTCCCGGATGCGGATCGAGATCGTCGCCTCGCTGACCTGCATGGCTTCCCAGACCAGTTGCAACTTGAACTGGCCGATGGCTCCCGGCTCTATCCAGCCGTGGATCGGGGCACCGCCGGTCCCCACGACCGTCTGCCGGCCGTACTCGCCCTACGCTACTTCATCCCGGACGGCAGCCCCATCGCCGCCCTTGTCTCCAATCACGCCGGGCTCCCGGGCCGGTGGGCCGCTCCCACCGCCTGGGCGACCTGGCCTTTCTGAGGAGATCGCATGAACCGCACCATCATCGACCATTTAAACGCCGAACTGGCCACCGCCTTCGTATTGGCCCTGAATGCCAAGCGCTACCACTGGACCGTGGCTGGTCCCCACTTCCGCGACTACCACCTGCGCTTCGAGGAACTCTATACCGCCGCGGATAGCACCGTGGATGAGCTGGCTGAACGCATTCGCATGGTAGGGGGCACACCCCTTCATGCTCCGGCCCAGATCGAAGCCCAGACCAGAGCCGCCATCTCCAATCCGTCCGTCCGCCTGGAAGCCGACAGCATGTTGAAGGAGGCCCTGGCCAATGAGGAGGCCACCATCAGCCTCATGCACGAAGGCATCGAGCTGGCCAATGAAGCCGGCGACCCCGGCACCGCCGATCTGCTCACCCGCTTTGTCCAGGCCCATCAGAAGGAAGCTTGGTTCCTGCGCGAAATGCTCGGCTAGTCCATATTTGTATTTCCGACTTTTTTGGTAAACTACTCACCCGCGACCCGCGCACCGAAGGAGAAGCACATGGCCTATACCGCCAAGTCCTACGACAACCTGAAGGGCGGCGCCCTGAAGGGACTCAGCGACGCCCAGCTGGACCAGCACTTCACGCTCTACAAGGGCTACATCGCCAAGCTGAACGAAATCGAGGAGAAGCTGGCCACGGCTGACAACACCAAGCCCAACTACTCCT
>CAIYNT010000154.1 GCA_903927605.1 uncultured Holophagaceae bacterium | reverse complement strand
CTGCCTGTGCAACATGGCGGCGGGCATCCTGCCCCGAGCCCTGACCCACCAGGAAGTCCTGGAGGCGGGAGCTGCGGCCGCTGGGCGCTTCGAGGCCCTGGTCCGAGCTTTCGTGCGGACCCTCCCCCAATAAACAGCTAGGTCCTCTAGATCAACAAAGCAGAAGCCCGGCTCGGCCGGGCTTCTGCGCGGGGATCCGGGGGTGTTCGCGCAGCGAGGAACCCCCGGAGGACATCAGGCGTTGAGGATCTGGTGCTCTTCGATGAGCATCTCGACCACGTGGGGATCGGCCAGGGTGGAGAGGTCGCCCAGACCGCTGTATTCCCCGGCGGCGATCTTCCGCAGGATGCGGCGCATGATCTTGCCGCTCCGGGTCTTGGGCAGGCCGGGGACGATGTGGATGATGTCGGGCGCGGCAAAGGCACCGATGACATGCCGGACCTGTTCCTTGAGGGCGCCGACAAGTTCCTGGTCCCCCTTTTCCTCGTAGCCGCTGTTCAACAGCACGTAACAATAGATGCCCTGGCCCTTGCCGTGGTGCGGGTAGCCGACCACCGCCGCCTCGGCCACGGCCTCGTGGGACACGAGGGCGCTTTCGATTTCCGCAGTGCCCAGACGGTGGCCGCTCACGTTGATCACGTCATCGATGCGGCCCGTGATCCAGTAGTAGCCGTCCTCGTCCCGCCGGGCGCCATCCCCCGTGAAGTAGTAACCCGGGTACTGGGAGTAATAGGTTTCCTTGAAGCGATGGTGGTCGCCATGCACGGTCCGGGCCTGGCCGGGCCAGGGTGCGCCCAGGCAGAGGGCTCCAGAGACGTCATTGCCTTCAAGCGGCACGCCGGTGACCATGTCCACGAGCACGGGCTTCACGCCGAAGAAGGGCAGCGTGGCCGATCCAGGCTTGGTGGGCGTGACGCCAGGGAGCGGGGTGATGAGAATGCCGCCGGTCTCAGTCTGCCACCAGGTGTCCACGATGGTGCAGCGGCCTTCCCCCACCACATCGTGATACCAGCACCAGACTTCCGGATTGATGGGTTCGCCCACGGAGCCGAGCACCCGCAGCGTCTTCCGGCTGGATTTCTTGACCCAATCATCACCCGCCTGGGCCAGGGCACGCAGGGCCGTCGGGGCCGTGTAGAAGATGGTGACTTTCAGGTCGTCGATGATCTGCCAGTAGCGACCGGGATCGGGATACAAAGGGGTGGACTCGAAGATCACCGAGGTGGCGCCGTTCGCCAGCGGGCCATAGACGATGTAGCTGTGGCCCGTCACCCAGCCGATGTCCGCGGCGCAGAAGTAGATGTCGTCCGGGTGGTAGTCGAAGACCACCTTGTGGGTGTAGGCGGCATAGGTGAGGTAGCCGCCCGTGGTGTGCAGGAGGCCCTTGGGTTTCCCGGTGCTGCCGGAGGTGTACAGGATGAAGAGGGGGTCTTCCGCTCCCATCCACTCGTTGGTGCAGGTCGACCGCTGCTTGGCGGTCTCTTCGTCCAGCCAGTGGTCGCGCCCCGGCTGCATGGGAACGTCCCCATCGGTGCGCCGTGCGACGATCACCGTTTCCACCAGGGACATGCCTTCGATGGCGCGATCCACGATCCGCTTCAGGGGCACCCGCTTGCCGCCGCGCAGCCCTTCGTTGGCCGTGACCACCACCCTGCAGCGGGCATCCACGATGCGGTCGCGCAGGGCCTCGGCCGAGAACCCACCGAAGACCGCCGAGTGCACGGCCCCGATGCGGGCACAGGCGAGCATGGTGTAGACCAGTTCCGGGATCATGGTCATGTAGAGACAAACCCGGTCGCCCTTCTTCACGCCGTGATGGAGCAGGACGTTCGCGATTCGCGCCACATGGTGCTTCAGGTCCCGGTAGGTGATGTGGGTGTAATGGCCGGGTTCGTCCTGAGCCCAGATCAAGGCCGTCTTGTCGCCAAGATGGGGCAGGTGCCGGTCCACGCAGTTGAAGCAGGCATTGAGGCGGCCGCCCGAGAACCAGGAGAAGTCCACTTCCCGGTAGTCCGCGTCGAACACAGAATGCCAGGGGTGGTACCAGGTCAGGGTCTTGGCCTGCTCGCCCCAGAACCATTCCGGGTTATCCAGCGACAGGCGATAGAGCCGCTGGTATTCCTCCATGGACTTGATGTGCGCCCGCTCCCGGATCTGGGGTTTTACCGGGTAGAGATCGTCAGACATGGGTCGCCTCATTGCCGAGAGTAAAGGGTGAGGAAAGAAATGGTTCGGAAAAGGCCGGACGATGGATGGCTCCAGTCGTCCGGCCTCTATCCTAGCTCCAGCGGCAAGGCCGCTGGAGTTCAAATCATTGCTCGTGCTGATAGGTATTGATGTCGCGATCCTTGGTTTCCTTCAGGAAGATGGAGCCGATCACGAAGGTGACGAGCGCCACGATGACGGGATACCAGATGCCGTAGTAGATGTTGCCCTTCATGGCTACGATGGCCGTCGCGATGAGGGGCAGCATGCCGCCGAACCAGCCGTTGCCGATGTGGTAGGGCAGGGACATGGAGGTGTAGCGGATGTTGGTGGGGAAGAGTTCCACCAGGAAGGCCGCGATGGGCCCGTAGACCATGGTCACGTAGATGAGGAAGATGAACAGGATCAAGAGGGTCATGGGGTAGTTGACCTTGGACTTGTCTGCCTCCTTGGGCAGGCCAAGATCATTCAGTGCCTTCTTGAGCTGCGCTTCAGCCGTGGGCTTCTTCGCGTCGGCATCCGCCTTGGCCTGGGCCCAACCGTCCACCTGAACAGACTGGTACTGGCCCGTGGTCGGGTTCTTGCCGGTGACGGTGGCGACCACCATCTTCCCGGGTACCGGGGCAACCTTCTTGAAGTTGAGCCCCTGCTTGCCGAAGAAGTCGTTCATCCGGTCCAGGTCCGTGAACTTGCTCCAGGGGCCTACGAACAGGTTGAAGGTCTCATCCTTGGGATCGCCAGCCACCGTGATTTCAACGGTGTTCTGGAAGGTCTCGAGGGCCGGGTTTACGTAGTGCGTCAGGGCCTTGAACATGGGGAAGAAGGTGAGGGCGGCGATGAGGCAGCCCGCCATGATGATCTTGAGGCGGCCAATCTTGTCCGACAGCCAGCCGAAGAAGATGAAGAAGGGCGTGCCCAGCAGCAGCGCAGCGCCGATCAGCATGTAGGTGGTCTGGTAGTCCAGCTTCAGCGTGATCTGCATGAAGAACAGCGCGTAGAACTGGCCGGTGTACCACACCACGCCCTGACCCGCGGTGGCGCCGAGGAGGGCGAGCAGCGCGTACTTGTTGTTGGGGTACTTCAGGAAGCTGTCGCTGAGGGGGGCCTTGGAGGTCTTGCCCTCGGCCTTCATCTTGGTGAAGACGGGGGATTCGCTCAGCTTCAGGCGGATCCAGACGGACACGGCCAGCAGGAGGATGGACATCAGGAAGGGAATGCGCCAGCCCCAGGAGGCGAAGGCTTCCTTGGTCATGCCGGCGCGGCAGGCCATGATGATCCCAAGGCAGAGGAAGAAGCCCACGGTGGCCGTGGTCTGGATCCAGCTGGTGTTGTAGCCGCGCCGGTTGTGGGCGGAATGCTCGGCCACGTAGGTCGCCGCGCCGCCATACTCACCACCCAGAGCCAAGCCCTGAAGGAGGCGCAGGCTCACCATGATGATGGGGGCCAGCCAGCCGATGGAGGCATAGGTCGGCAGGAGGCCGACGCCGAAGGTGGAGCCGCCCATCACGACGATGGTGACGAGGAAGGTGTACTTCCGGCCGATGAGGTCGCCGATGCGGCCGAACACCAGGGCGCCGAAGGGACGGACCAGGAAGCCGGCGGCGTAGGCGGCGAAGGCGGACAGCAGGGCGGCCGTGTCATTCCCCTTGGGGAAGAAGAGGGTCGCGAAGAAGGGCGCCAACGTGGCGTACAGGTAGAAGTCGTACCACTCGAAGACGGTGCCGACCGATGATCCGATGATCACCATCCGTTCTTCTCTGGTGAGCGGCTGCTTGGCTTCCATTTGAGCAGTTGCTATGGCCATAGGGTGTTGCCTCCTTGGAAGTTCCATTGGGGGGAACGTGGAACACTGGTTGCTGGGTTCAAGTTCGAGCTGGCCGGGCTCCAGATATGGATGGTGAGGATTCCTTTACTGGATACCGGATCGGCCAGGACCGGATGAGTTAAGCGACATCCGGCTGGATTGCTCCGGTCCGGATGTCGCAGAGTGGATGGGTTATGAGAACCACGACGGAGATGTTGTCGGGCGGAACATGATGGATGGGTGGACTGTCTTTAAGCTAAGCGCCGTTAGCCCGGCAAGGTCAAGCACGATCCATCTAAATTTTTGTTTTCGTGACTGAAAGCACGCGTCGCAATTTTTGATTTAACATGACCTGTGAATCATCTTTGACTTGTTAGCACTCCGTTGATGACAGCTTTACCCAAATGCTAGCCAAGGTCATTTGTATAATTGCGACTACTCCGTTCCTTGACTTCTCATGAACGACCCCATATATCTCTCAGGCCCTGATCTGGAGATCCCTGGGATAGGAAAAACCGCGAACTCCTATGATGGATGGGAGCCACCTCCCGGGACCCCGTATGCGCATCGCTCTCATGGCCGATATCCACGCCAACCGGCGCGCGTTCGAGGCCTGTCTCGACCACGCGCGGGCGCTCCACGCGGATCGCCTGGTCTTCCTCGGCGACTATGTCGGCTATGGCCCGGAGCCTACTGAAGTGGTGGAGCGAGTCATGGCCGAGTTGGAACGCGGGGCGATCGCGGTGATTGGCAACCACGATCAGGCTGTCGCCGAGACTCGCGAATCCATGGTTTCTGATGCGGAGATAGCCATGGCCTGGACGCGGGGACAGTTGGGTTCAGGGGCCCGCGAATTCCTCGCCGGCCTGCCCATGCAAGTCGAGGACGGCCCCCGCCTCTATGTCCATGCCAGCCCCCAGACCAGTCCAGCCTGGACCTACGTCACTGACGAGGTCTCCGCGAGACGGGGCCTGGAGATGTGCCAGGCCGGGCGGGTGTTCTGTGGACACACACATATCCCTGCGCTGTACGGCATCACCGCGACGGGGCAGCTGATCTCCTTCCAGCCGGTCCCGGCGGTCCCCATTCCGGTTGCCCGCCACCGGCGCTGGCTGACCGTGGTCGGAGCCGTCGGCCAGTCTCGCAATGGCGATCCCGCCGCCGCCTACGCCCTCCTGGACACCGCCCGCTGCGAAATCACCCACTTCCGTGTTCCGTACGATGTGGAGGCAACGGTCGCGGCCATTCTGCGGGCCGGACTCCCGCCCGCCCTCGCGGCCCGACTTCAGAAGGGGGGCTGATCCATGAACCATCCCCAGATCCATACCGGCCTCTCCCTGGATGGCTATCTCATCGCCGAACGAGTCCACCGGGGCGGCATGGCCTCGATCTGGGCTGCAACCCATCCCGACATCGAATTCCCCCTCCTGGTGAAGGTGCCCATGCTGGCCGAAGGCACCGATCCGGCGGCCATCGTCAGCTTCGAGATGGAGCAGATGATACTGCCCCGGCTCTCAGGTCCCCATGTGCCCCGATACTTCTCCCAGGGCGAATTTGAAGGGCAGCCCTACATCATCATGGAACGCATTCCCGGTTCCTCCCTGCTCCCCACCCTGGAACGCCTCCCCCTCTCCTGTACCGAGGTCGCCAAGCTCGGTCGCCGCATCGCCACCGCCCTGGACGATCTCCATCGCCAGCATGTGGTCCATCTTGACGTCAAACCCTCGAATCTCCTGACCCGTCCCACGCGCGAAATGGTGCTCATCGACTTCGGGCTCTCCCATCATGACGAGCTGCCGGACCTAATGGGCGAGGAGTTCCGGCTGCCCTACGGCACCGCACCCTACATGGCCCCAGAGCAGGTGTTGGGCCATCGCAAAGACCCCCGCAGCGACCAGTTCGCCCTTGGGGTCCTGATGTATTTCTTCCTGACCGGAAGGCGCCCCTTCGGGGATCCCCAGCGCTTGAGCGGGCTCAAGCGCCGCATCTGGCGCGATCCCGTACCTCCACGCGTCCTGGTTCCGGACTGTCCGCCCTGGATGCAGGAAATCATTCTCCGCTGCCTTGAGGTCCACCCCGCCTGGCGGTTCCCCACTGCGGGCCACCTGGCCCTGGCTCTGCAGTTCCCCGAACAGGTCAAGCTGACTGTCCGGGCGGAGAAGCTGAAGCAGGATGCCTTCACCACAGTCCTGCGCCGCCGCTTCGCGGACCACCAACTCCCCGCTCCCAAGGACAAGGCTCCCGCCAGACACGATGGCGACGCCCCCATCCTGGCTGTGGCCGTGGACCTCTCGGCCGAGGCAGCGCCCATCGCCGAGACCCTGCGCACCATGGTGGCGCGGATGCTAACCACGCTACCCGGCGCCCGCGTCGCCTGCCTGAACGTGCTCAAACAGGGCCGCATCACCCTGGACCAGACGCACGACATCCAGGGCCGGAACATCCATCTCCAGCGGCTCGTGGCCCTGAAGGGCTGGGCGGAACCCCTCGATCTCGAAGAGAGCCGCATCAGTTTCCATGTGCTGGAGTCCACGGACCCCGCCTCAGCCATCCTTCAATACGTGAACGCCAATCACGTTGACCATGTGGTGATCGGAGCCCGGGCGAGATCCCTGCGTCGAACCCTCCTGGGCAGCGTGTCCAGTCCGGTGGCGGCCCAGGCACCCTGTACCGTGACCGTGGCCCGGTCCCGGCGCCTCCGGAAAGCGGATCTGACGGCGGACCCGGACGAGGAATCAGGTGGCTCTTGGACCGTTGGCTGAGCGGGGCCCCGAGCTAGGCTCCGTGGGCCTCGCAGGACACCCACAAACAGGCTTCCCTTGGGTAGCCTACTGATCCATACTTGATCATTCTCCACCTATGGGCCATCAATGTGCCCGCCAGTCCAGGGGCGCCCCATACCTGGTACGGGATCTACTTCCCAGCCAACACACCGCACTGGCTCGGTCATTGCACCAGGCCTCCCCTTCCACCTTCATGGAGAGACACCATGTCCCCGAAAACGGCCCATCAGATTCTTGATGATCCAGAGTTCCTGAAACTCGTGCGGCAGAAAAATACCGTCACGATCATCCTGACGATCGTGCAGCTGGCGATCTACTTCGGCTTCATCGCCCTGATCGCCTACAACAAGCCCTTTCTGGGCGAGAAGATCAGCGCGGGGTCGGCCATTACCATCGGCATCCCCATTGCGGTGGGCGTGATCTTCCTGTCCTGGATCCTGACCGGAGTCTACGTCCTGTGGGCCAACAACAAATACGACGCCATGGTTAAGGGCGTCAGAGAACGGATGGGGAGGTAATGACCATGCAGGCTCAACCACAGTCAATCATTGGCACCCTGAGTCCACTCGCCATCACCTTCTTCCTCGCGTTCGTGCTGGTGACGCTGGGCATCACCTACTGGGCAGCCAAGCGGACCAAGAGCGCCGCCCAGTTCTATGCCGCCGGCGGTGGCATCACGGGCTTCCAGAACGGGCTCGCCCTGGCGGGCGATTACATGAGTGCCGCCTCCTTCCTGGGCATCGCGGGCCTTGTCTCCCTCAAGGGTTACGATGGCCTGATCTACTCCGTAGGCTGGCTGGTCGGCTGGCCCATCGTCATGTTCCTCATCTCCGAACCCCTGCGGAACCTTGGGAAGTACACCATGTCGGACGTGGTGGCCTTCAGGCTCCGGCCCCAGCCCGTCAAGACCGCCGCCGCGGTGGGGTCTCTCGTCACCGTGTTGTTCTATATGACGGCCCAGATGGTCGGCGCGGGCACCCTGATCAAGCTGATGTTCAACCTGCCCTACGAGTCGGCCATTCTCATCGTTGGCGTGCTCATCATCTGCTACGTTCTCTTCGGCGGGATGCTGGCCACCACCTGGGTGCAGATCATCAAGGCCATCCTGCTCCTCAGCGGCGCGACCTTCCTGGTCTTCCTCACTTTGAAATCCTTTGGTTTCAGCTATCCCAAGATGTTCTCGGAGGCGGTCAGGTTGTACTCACCGAAGTTCCTCGAACCGGGCGGACTGATCACCAAGCCTCTGGACGCCTTTTCTCTGGGACTCGCCCTGATGTTCGGCACCGCCGGGCTGCCCCACGTCCTGATGCGGTTCTATACTGTCCCCGACGCGCGGGAAGCCAGAAAATCCGTCTTCTATGCCACGGGCTTCATCGGCTACTTCTACATCCTCACAGTCACCATCGGTTTCGGCGCGGCGATTCTCGTCGGCAAGAACTTCATCACCTCCATTGACGCCGGCGGTAACATGTCGGCCCTCGCCCTCGCCGAACACCTCGGTGGCAGCCCTTTCCTCGGGTTCCTCGCCGCCGTGGCCTTCGCCACGATTCTCGCAGTGGTGGCCGGCCTGACCCTGGCCGGAGCCTCCGCCGTTTCGCATGACCTCTACGTGGGTGTGTTCCGCCATGGCAAGGTCAAGAATGACCAGGAGGAGATGAAGGTCGCCAAGGCGGCGACGGTCGGAATCGGCGTCATCGCCATCCTGTTGGGTCTCCTTTTCCAGAAACAGAATGTCGCCTTCATGGTGGGCCTGGCCTTCGCCGTGGCCGCCAGCGCCAATTTCCCTGCACTTGCGATGTCCATCATGTGGAAGCGCTTCACCACGAATGGTGCCGTTTGGAGCATGTATACAGGTCTAGCCCTGGCCGTCGTTCTGATCGGCCTCTCTCCGACCGTCTACGAGGATGTGTTCCAGGCTGGCCCGGTCAAGGCTCGGGCTGCCGTAGCCGAAAAGTTCAATCGTCTATCCGGGTACTCGAAGGATACGACCAAGGCGCTGGCCGAACAGCAGCAGAAAGCTGCTGCTCTCACGGCGGATCTGGCGCTCCCGAACCTGAATCCCAAGGTCAAAGAGAATAAGACCAAGGCGCTCGCGACCGATCAGGCGGATATCGCCCTGCTTCAGGCCGGCAATTTCCCCGCCGCCCTCGCTGCCGCCCAGGCCGACAAGGTCAAGGCGGACAGCGAAGTAAGCAAGGCCCCCTTCCCCATGAAGAATCCTGCCATCTTCTCCATGGGGGCGGCCTTCCTCGTCGGCATCCTCTTCTCGTTGATCAAGCCGGAAAAATCGGCTGCGGAGATGTTCGAAGCCGAGAAGGTGCGGACTTACGTGGGCATTGGCGCCGAAGGCAGCGCCAGCCACTGAAGCAAGGATATCCAACACGGGGCCGGGGACATATTTCCCGGCCCTTTGCTATGCAGGGAGGATGTGTTCTAGAAGTGCGCCTGCCCGGCGGGACCGATGAGGTTCTCCGCCTGACGGTCTGGGTCTCCGACCCGGAGGAGACCCCTCAGATCGCGGATCCCGGCTTCAACCAGGAGCGGCAGGAACCGTTGGAACAGCTGGGCCGTGATGTAGGCATCCCCGAGGGCCGTGTGGCCCTCGGCCACGGGGATATCAAAGAGGCGGGCCAATTCAAAGAGGCTCAGCCCCGGGAGCGCCGCCGTCAGCGCCGGATTCTCCGGGAACCGATGCCGCAGCCAGCCGTACAGGGACAAGGTGTCCACAACCGGATTCTTGAAGGAGCCCCCCGTCAGCCTCCGGGCCTCCCGGTTCAAGAATGCGAGGTCAATGGACACGCAGTGACCTACGAGCACCGCACGGGCGACATAGTCCATGAATGTAGCCAGAACCACATCGATTGGCGGCTTGGCCTCGACCTGAGACGGCGTGATGCCGTGGATCACCACGCTCCGCCCATCCAGCACGGCACTCGGGTTCACCAGTTCATGGAAGGCGTCCCCAATCTCGATCTTCCCCCCCCGCATCCGCACCGCCCCGATCGAGACGATGTCATCCTTGCGGTCATCGAGGCCGGTGAGTTCCGTATCCAGCACCACGTACTGAGCATCTGTGGCCAGCGTATCCGATTCAAATTCCCGCCTGCCCCGGATTTCGCTCCACCATCTGAACAATCCCATGGCTCCCCGCTGTCAGATAATGAAGGCCCTGTACCGTTCCATGACCTGGTCCTGGATTTTGAGTACCAGACGGAAGGCATTCTTGAGGGACTGCCGTTCCAGGTGGCTGAGAGTGTCCAAGTGGATGAAGTTGTCGATGGGCTTTCCGGCCTCCATCTGGCGGTACTGATGGTGAATCCGAAGCAGGGAGATGAACTCGAAGGCATACTCCAACTCGTCCACCAGGTCGGCGATGAGGGTCGTTCCACCGCGCAGGGCTTCCAGCCGCTCCATCGTCGAAGAATGCCGGACGCCCTGTTCCAGTGAGAATAGGCGCGCGATATCCACCAGGGGCGTCACGCCCTTGATCTTCAGGTTCAGGCCGTGCTTGTGCTCACCGCTGCGTTCCACGGCCACAACTCCGAAGAAACCGATGGGCGGCCGATTCTTGACCAGCATGTTGGCCAGGAAACCCAGGAAAATGGGATAGTCCGGGATCAAGCGGCCGAGGTGCTCCCGGAGTTCCCAGGCCAGGGATTCGTCTCCATGCAGGGGCCTGAAGTCGAAGAAAATTTGTGAGTTGAGAACAGCCTTCGGGGTCGGCGCCGAGATCCAGTCGGTGAAGTACCCCCTCCAGATGGAGAGCGGCTGGCACCAATCCGGGTTGCTGGCCATGCAGTTCGCCGGACAGGGTTCGAACCCACAGCGGATCAGACCGTTCCGCATGAACTCGGTGAATCGATGGAAGTAATCGACCACCGCTTCCCGCTGGTCTTCACGGGGGTCGGCGTACACAAGGGCGTTGTCCTGGTCGGTTCGGAAGGTCTGCTCCTTCCGGCCCTCGCTGCCCAGCGCGAGCCAGCAATACGGCACCGGTGGGGGCCCCAGCTCCTTCTCGGCGAATTCCAGCACCTTCCTGACCACTCGATCGTTGAGCTCCGAAATGATGCGGATGATGTTCGCCGCCCGGGCCCCCTCCCGCAACAGGGCGCCGATGATGGTCAGGGATTTCTGGGACACGGGGGCCAATCCCTCCAGTGTCGTCTGCATCTCAATGTCCTCGGAAAAGGCCAGCGGGCTGCGGCCCTGGAGGACCATGAAATCATGGTTGGTGATCACTCCGCACAGCGAGCCATCGCGCGTGACGGCAACGTGATGGATGTTTCCCTGGAGCATTCGGAGAACGACCTCGAAACAGGGCTCCTTCTCGTCCACTGTAATCACGGGATGGCTCATGATCTGGGTCACGGGCGCATCAATGGAATGGCCTTCGGCCACCACCTTGGCCCGGAGATCTGAATCGGTGACGATGCCGATGGGTCCCCCGCCGGGTCCCACCACCAGAGCCGCGCTCTGCCGGTCCTCTACCATCCGAGCTGCGGTCTGCCGGACAGTGGCATCCGGAGCTACCGTGGTAGCGGCCATGCGGCAGATCTCCCCCACCTGGGCTGTGAACAGGAGATGGTCGCTGCTGCCGAGAAACAGGCTTTTCCCCTGGATCTCACGAGAGGTCATGTCCACGTATTTCGTGAGGTGGAACTGGAGGAGGTACTCTGTGATGGCCGGGTGGCTGCTCATCAGATCGTTCAACTGATCCTTGGGAAGCAGGTAGCAGATGGTGTCCTGCATGGCGACAATGGTGGTCTTCTGATGGCCCCCCATGAGCGATACAAGGCCGAAGGTCTCCCCCCGCTCCCGGTAGTCAACAACCACTTCATCCCCGCTGCCCTTGGGCCGGATGGTGATCTTGACCACACCCTTCTGGATGATCCGGAGCGCCTCGCTCACCGGGCCATCCTGCTGCAGGATCACACTCCCCTTTGGGTAGAACTCCATGGTCAAGCTCTGGGAGACATCCCGAAGGAGCGGGCCCTCCAGGAATTGGAATGGAGGGATCTGGGAAAGGAACCGGACCGCATCCTCGATCAGCACCACCCCACCCCCGGAATTCGCAGCCTGGCCCATCCGCCCCCGGAGTCATACCCGGTCAAGCTAACCATACCATCAGGTATTCTTTAATCATCCACAGACAAGGGCACCCCGATGGGGTGCCCTTTTCTGTGGTGCAGGTGACGGTCTACTCGGCGTCCTCGACCTTCGGCTCGGGGAGGGTGTAGTCCACGAACTCGATGAGGGCCATGTCGGCCGCGTCGCCGAGGCGATGGGCCATCTTGAGGATGCGGGTATAGCCGCCGGGACGGTTCTCGAAACGCTTGCGGAAGTCGGTGCCGAACAGCTTCTGGACGGCATCTTTGCTCCCGAGACGGGCCATCGCCAGACGGCGGTTGGCCACGGTGTCGGCCTTCGCGAGGGTGATGAAGGGCTCCACGTACATTCGGAGCTCCTTGGCCTTCACAAGGGTGGTTTCGATGCGCTCGCTCTGGATCAGGGCGGTCGCGAGGTTCTTCATGAGGGCCTTGCGCTGGTTGGTGGTGCGGCCCAGGCGCTTGCCGGAAACGTTGTGACGCATGGGGGCTCCTTACACTTCCTGCTCGAG
>CAIYNT010000153.1 GCA_903927605.1 uncultured Holophagaceae bacterium | reverse complement strand
CTGCAGACCCTGGCCCGGACATTGGAACTGTGGGTGCCGATGCCGGCGGTGAAGGTGATGGCATCGATGCCGTCGAGGACGGTGGCGTAGGAGCCGATGAACTTGCGCACGCTGTAGGTCAGCAGGTCGCGGGCCAGGCGGGCCCGGTCATTGCCCTGGTCGGCGGCCAGCTCGATCTCGCGGAAATCGGAAGACACTCCGGAGATGCCCAGCAGGCCCGACTTCTTGTTGAGGAGCTCGGTGACGGCCTTCTTGTCGAGGTGCTCGTATTCCATGAGCATCTCCACCACGCTGGCGTCGATGGAGCCGCTGCGGGTGCCCATGATGACCCCCCTGGAGCGGCGTCATGCCCATACTGGTCTCCACACTCTTGCCGTTGAGCACGGCACAGATGCTGGTGCCGTTGCCGATGTGGCAGGTGACGATCTTGAGGGCGCGCAGGGGACGGCAGAGCAGGATGGCCGTGCGGGCTGATACGAAGGCGTGGCTGGTGCCGTGGAAACCATAGCGGCGGATGCCGTACTTCTGGCTCAGCTCGTAGGGGATGCCGTAGATTCGCGCGGAGTCGGGCATGTCATGGTGGAAGGCCGTGTCGAAGACCGCCACCTGGGGCACGTCCGGGAAGGCCTCCATCGCAGTGCGGATGCCCAGCGCGTTGGCGGGATTGTGCAGGGGGGCGTACATCGAGAAGGCCTCGATGTCATGGAGCACCTCTTCCGTGATCAGGACAGAATCGCCATATTTCGGTCCTCCATGCACGACGCGGTGGCCCACGGCATGGATGGGTGTGTCGTGTAGGACGCTGGCCCGGAGGCGCTCGAGGATGGCTTCCAGGGCTTCTCGGTGAGTGGGCAGGGGCAGCACTTCCTTGCGCTTGTCGCCCTCGATGGTGCAGGCCAGGTTGGTGTCGGCCAGGCCGATGCGCTCGGCCATGCCCTCGGCGAGAGAGGCTTCCTTGTTCATGTCGAATAAATTGAACTTGAGGCTCGATGAGCCGGCATTCAGCACGAGTACGAGCACGGTATCCCCCATGACAGGCATTGTAGGCATAGTCTAACCCTTTAGCCTGAAAGCGGGGGCCTTATTGTCGATGAACCGGTCGTCAGGCCAATTTGAACCGCTGGGTCAGGGCCTGGAGCTGCTGGGCCAGGCTGGCGAGCTGCTCCGTCGTGCGGGCGGTTTCCTGGACGGTGGCGGACAGCTGGGTGGCGGCGGAGGCGTTGCGCTCCACCATATCGCTGGCGGTACCCATGGCCTGGACCACTTCCTCGCTGGCCCGGCCCTGCTCCTCCATGGCTGAGGCGATCCCTTTCATCCTCGAGGCATTTGATCTTACATTCTGCTCGATCCGCCCCAGGCTCTCCCTGGCCTCCTTGACGGCGCCGGTCCCCATGCCCACGCGATCGCCGCTTTCCTGGATGAGGGCCGTGATTTCCTTGGCCGCCGTGGCGCTGCGCTCAGCGAGCTTCCGCACTTCCTCGGCCACCACCGCGAAGCCCTTGCCCATGACCCCGGCCTTGGCCGCCTCGATGGCGGCGTTCAGGGAGAGCAGGTTCGTCTGCCGCGCGATGTCGGTGATGACGTTGATGATCCGGTTCACCTTGGATGAACTCTCTTCGATGGCCTCCATGGCCCGCGCCGACTCCTGGACGGCCTTGAAGCCCTGCTGGCACGCCTCTTCGGACCTCCCGGCGCCGTGTTCGGCTTCGACGGCGCTCTGCTTCACTTGCTGGATATTGGCATTCATCTCCTCCAGGGCGGCCGAGGACCGCTCCATGGCGAGGCGTTCCCGTTCCGTACTGCGGCGGAGTTCCTCAGTGGTGCGGTTCACCTGTTCTGTGGTCGCGGCCAGTTCTGTGGCGCTGGAGGCCGTACCCTCCGCGGATTGAGAAATGAGGGCGATGTTCTTGCCCAGGCTCTCCAGGACCTGATCCAGGGTCCGGCACATCTCCCCGAGTTCGTCGCGACCCTCGGCATGGCTTCTCCGGGTCAGATCCCCCGCAGCCAGGGCCGACAGGGAATCCTTCAGCTGACCCAGGGTCCGGCGCATGGCCCGGCTGGTAGCAAAGGTGATGGTGAGTCCCAGCCCCGCGGCCACCAACACCCCGAGGGCCATGATTCCTTTGCTCGCCCGGGAGCGGGATTCGGCCATGGCGACCGTGGCCCGGTTCGCTGCCACCTGGCGTTCAATGACTTTGTTGAAGGATTCCTTGGCGTCCTCGACCATGAAGAGGTTTGCCTTCATGCAGACCTCCTTCATCTGGGCGTCCTGGCTGGTTTTGGCCACGCTCAACAGTGAAGGGAAGGCCTGGATGTAGCTCCGCATGTTTTCGATCCCGGAATCAAGGGCGTCCTTGTCGGTTTTGGACCAGGGGTAGGTCAGGATCTCCGCAAATGAGGCATCCAGGTCCGCCTCAAGCACCTTGAGCTTGGGGAGGCGTTTCTCCACGAATCCCGCAGCATTTGCTCCGCCCATCATCCCCAGTTGCTCGGCCCGGACCAGCATGAGGCGATGACGGGCCTCTGCCAGCGAGTTGATCTGAGGAGTGCTTCGGGCCAGTTCCCGCTGGATCTCCAGGCTCTGGTTCAGGCTGAACCAGGCGAGCAGTGAGATCAGGAGCAGGATGACCAGTTGAACGCCAAGGAGCAGGAGAAACTTCCCCTGGACGGACAGGTTCGTCAGAAGGTGCCGAAGACTCATAGAGGAACTCCCACGGCCTTCAGATCGATCATTCATGACCTTTAGATAAGAATTTGATCATTTAGTTCAGCCTGAACCGCCGGGTCAGGGTCTGGAGCTGCTGGGCCAGGGAGGCCAACTCTTCCGTGGTGCGGGCGGTCTCCTGCACCGTGGCGTACAACTGGGTGGCGGCGGAGGCGTTCCGCTCCACCATCTGGGTGGCCGAGCCCATGGCCAGGACCACCTCTTCGCTGGCCCGGCCCTGTTCCTCCATCGCTGCCGCAATCGCGCTCATTCGGGACGCGTTCGCCCGCACATTCTGCTCGATCTGCTCTAGGCTGCGTCCGGCCTCCTTGACGGCGTTGGTTCCCAGGTCCACCCGGTCCCCGCTCTCCTGGATGAGGGCGGTGATCTCCTTGGCCGCGGCACCACTGCGTTCGGCGAGCTTGCGGACCTCCTCAGCCACCACGGCGAAGCCCTTGCCCATGGTTCCGGCCTTGGCGGCTTCGATGGCGGCGTTCAGGGAGAGCAGGTTGGTCTGCCGGGCGATGTCAGTGATGACGATGATGATCCGTTGGATTTTCCCTGAGCTTTCCTCAATGGCCTCCATGGCCTGGCCCGAATCCCGGACAGCCTTGAGACCCTGCCCGCTGGCCGCCTCGGACTTCTTGGCCCCCTGTTCGCCTTCCACGGCGCTCTGTCGGACTTGCTGGATATTGGCATTCATCTCTTCCAGGGCGGCGGAGGAACGCTCCATGGCGAGACGTTCCTGCTCGGTGCTGCGGCGGAGTTCCTCCGTGGTGCGGTTCACCTGTTCCGTGGTCGCGGCCAGCTCCGTGGCGCTGGATGCTGTGCCTTCGGCGGTTTGGGAGATGGCCTGGATGTCCTTCCGGAGACCCCGGATGACCTGCCCTAGACCTGCGGCCACTCGGGCCAGTTCGTCCTTGCCCTCGATCTCGGGGCAGGAGGTCAGGTCCCCTTTCGCGACCGCATCCATAGTCTTCTCGATGCCCTGGGCAGCTCGACCGACGCGGGTCCCGATCAACCAGCTCAGAATCGCGCTCGCCAGGACGGAGGCCAGGCTGAACACAAGGATCCAGGTCTTTCCCGTGGCGGCCCGGCCCGTATCCGTCTGGATGGACGTTTCCGCATTCACCTCGGCGACTTTCTGGAGTTTCAGAATCCGTTCCCGGGCGAGGCGCATGACCTCCACATTCCCCTCCAGCAGCCGGGAGACGGTCTTGGCACTGTGGTCGGAGCGGGCTTCGGCCAGGAGGGCGGGAAAGCCATCCTCGTACTTCCGGAAGGCCTCCAAAGCCTCGTTGAGGACCGCCTTCTCCTCGGAGGTCCAGGAAAGCCCCTGCAGGGCCTTCAGGTCCTTCTGGAGGGTGTCCGAGTAATCCTTGCGCTTCACCTCGCGGGCGGCCACGTAGTCCGGATCCGCAGCGCCCCCGATCAGGCTGGTGTGCAGGGTCCGTGCGATGTTCATTCCGTTCAGAACCCGGGAGATGGTGGCGGTCTTCCTGAGCTGGAGAGACAGGTTCCCCTGTCCCTGGTGGAGGGCGTCCACGATCATCCAGCCCGCGCCGCCCACTAGGACCAAGGCCAGCACCTGGATGGCCAGGAGCAGGTTGAACTTCCCGCGGATGCGGAGGTTGTCGGTCCGTTTCAGGAGATCCATATCCCCCCCCCTTGAGAAGCCTTATCGGGGGGGACGCGGGTGGGCTGAATCTGGGACCCTAGGCGGAGAAGAGCCCCCGGGTGAGGGAGTCCGGGGTGGGCCAGGGGGCCTCAAGCGCGGCCTCGGCCGAGGCCAGGAGCCTTGCCTCCAGTCGCTCAGCGAGGCTGGGATCGGATTTCCAGCCCCGGTGTCCCATCCAGGCCTCGAAGCGGGGCAGGGGATCCCTGGCGGCCCACTGCTCGAGGAGGGCGGGATCGACGTAGCGCTGATCGTCGTGCTCGGCGTGGCCGGACCGGCGGAAGGTCTCGCAGACCAGGAAGGCCGGGCCTTTGCCCTCCAGGCAGCGCTGGCGGGCCTCGGTGGCTCCTTCGAAGACGGCGGCGGCGTCGTTGCCGTCCACGGTCAAGGTGAAGGCGCCCTGGGACCGCTGGGACAT
>CAIYNT010000152.1 GCA_903927605.1 uncultured Holophagaceae bacterium | reverse complement strand
GGCCACAGGCTCCGGGCCCCTGTCCTACCAATGGCGAAAGGACGGCATCGCCATTCCTGGCGCCACCTTGGCCACCTACAGCACCCCCGCCACCAAGCTCTTCGATCACGGTCGGCTCTACGCCGTGACCATCACCAACAGACTCGGCTCGAGCACCAGCGGCAATGCCATGCTGGCTGTGGGCCTCGCGCCCGCCATCGCGGTGCAGCCCGCCAGCGCCCTGGTGCCCGTGGGCAAGGCCGCCACCTTTACCGTCACGGCCACGGGAAGCGGACCGCTGGCCTACCAGTGGAAGAAGGGTGGACTCGCCATTCCCGGCGCCACTGCGGCCACCTACACCACGCCGGCCACAACCCTCGCCGACAACGGCAGCCTGTTCTCTGTCAGTGTGACCAGCAATTACGGCAGCACGACCAGTCCTGTTGCACAGTTAAAAACCAGTCCGATCCCGACCGGCGCAGTCAGCTGAAGATGGGAACACCCTTACCCGGAGTCAGCCGATAATGGCTCCAGATCAACCCGCCTTTTAATCTCGACGCCCAATCGGCAAAGCAACCAATCAAGAGGCCCGAACCTTCGTCAAGGTTGACTTGTCACAGGAAATCCAGCAGAAAGCCTCCGTGTGTTCTAGGCGATCTAGCGTATGGAAAAACCTGTCTTCCTGCCCAACCATTCTGGCATGTGAACCGGGGGTAATCCCCGAGTGTTCCTTGGTGCCCAGAGGTTTGGACCATGGCCTATAAAAATAATCGAACCGAAAGTGGTCGGGAAACCTGTCTGCTGGAGAGCCCTTTCCGGCCCGGTCGCAGAACATGGATTCCGGGACGGGATCTTGGGGATCAGCCTGAGTTGGACCTGAACGCCCTCATCCTGGACCAAGTCCGGGTACAGGAGCGCACCCAAGTCTCAAGGGAAGTCCAGACCAAGTCAGACCTGGCGCCGGACCTTCAGCCCTTCTGCGGTCATTCGGACCCTTTGACCAGCCTGCTCAGGACTCTTTTTTCGCACACCGCGAAAGCTTTGGCGCAAGAACACTCTTGAGCGGTGAACTCATTTCGGAACGACGTGATAGGAGCAGATGGGGTGCCGGATGAACTGTCATAAGGTCTTGATCGTCGAGGACGAGCTGATTCAATCTCACTTGTTGTCCAAGGTCTTCGCCGGTCAATCCTACCGGGTCGAGTGCGTCGCCACCGTGGCCTTGGCCTGCCAAGCCATGGACCGGTTCCAGCCCGATGTGATCCTGCTTGACTACCAGCTCCCGGATGGCAACGCCTCCGATGTCATGCGCAGCATCCAAGGGGACAAGCCCCTTCCCCCGATCATCATCATCACCAGTTCCTCCTCCATCGAGCTGGCGGTGAAACTCGTCAAGGAGGGGGCGTATGAATACCTGGTGAAGCCCGTCGACCCATTTGCATTGTTGGCCCTCTGCGAGCTCGTTCTTGATCGGTCCCGCCATAGCCAGGTTTCTCCCGCGCCCAATCATTGCGTCCCAAAGGAGAGCCTTGATCCCTTCCATGGGGTCAGCCCGGCCATCAAAGCCCTAGAGGCCCGGGTCCGAAAAATCCTTGCAGTGGATGTCCCCATTCTTCTTCATGGGGAGACCGGCACCGGCAAGACAGCCCTCGCCCGGTGGATCCATAGACAGGCGCGCCGCTGTGAGCATGCCTTCGTCGAAATGAACTGCGCTGGCCTGAGCCGGGAACTGCTGGAGAGTGAGCTTTTCGGGCACGAGAAGGGGGCCTTCACCGGAGCTGCGTCGGCCAAGGTCGGCATGCTCGAATTAGCCGACAATGGCACCCTCTTTCTTGACGAAATCGGACACGGACCTGCAGGTGCAAGCCAAGATCCTCAAGGCCATCGAAGAGAAAACCTTCCGCCGCCTGGGCGACAACCGCAACCGCTCGGTGGCGTTCAGACTCATCGGGGCCACCCACCGGAATCTGGAAGAACTCATGCACTCTGGGCGGTTCCGGGAAGATCTGTATTTTCGGATCAGCACGATCCAACTGACCATGCCTGCCCTGCGGGACCGGCGGGAGGACATCCCGTTGCTGGCACGGCTCATCCTTGCCCAGGTTGCCACCCAGTGGGGGATTGAACCGCTCCAACTGTCGACCCGTGCCGAAGCTCGCCTGAGCGAGCAGGATTGGCCTGGGAACATCCGGGAGCTGCGCAATGCCATCCAAGGGAGCATCCTCACCCGCAGAGGACCGATCATCGATGTGGACGATCTCGGTTCGCGAGGGGTCCTTCCGGCGCCGCAGACAGAGAGTGGCGATGGAACTCGCTGGGAAGCTCCTGGGCTCACCCTGATGGAGGTCGAGCGACGGCACATTCTCCGCGTCATGAAGGAGATGGGCTCCCAGGTAGATGCCGCCGCAGTGGCACTCGGAATCCACCGGAATACCCTCTACGTGAAACTGAAGAACTACGGCATTTCAACATCAAGAATCGCGAAATAGGGACCAGAACCCTGGAAGCAGGTGTGCTAGACCTGAAATAGGCTACCGTAACCCTTTCAATATGTGTCGTTGGGTCAGCACGCGAAACTGGCATGGGACTTGAAATGGCTTCTTGGCCTCCGGCAACCCCTCACTGAATGGGGTTCTTGTGGAGTTCCCATCCAACCCCGTTCGGCGGTGCCGAACGGGTCGCCCCCTGACCTCTTTCGGAGCACGGCCATGTCCTCCCAACAAGCAGATCAAACCTACCTCTCCGGGTTGACCGTTCTCTACGTGGAGGACAATCCGGGGACCCAGCAGCAGGTGGCGAATTTTCTCCGCTACCGGGTGGGGCGGGTCTGCCTGAAAGAAGATGGGTCCCAGGGGCTCGAATGCTTCCGACGCGAGCGGCCCGACATCGTCGTGATCGACATCATCATGTTGGGCACGGACGGCCTGGAATTGATCGAGGCCATCCGGGCCGAGGCCCCTGGCATGCCGGTAATCGTCACCACGGCGTGCTTACAAACCCAGGTCCTCCTCCGGGCCATGGCGACTGGCGTGAACCACTATCTCTTGAAGCCCCTGCACTCCGGTGAGCTCGAGGCCGCGCTTCTGGCCTGCTCGCACAACCTGCGCGTGGCCAAGGAACTGGTAGCCCTTCAGAAACAGAAACTGGATCAGCTCCAGGCCCAGCATGTGCAGACTTTGGGGGTTCTCGCCGGTGGCATGGCACACGATTACAACAACCTGCTCCAGGCGTTGATGACGAATGTCGCCCTGGCCAAGCGTGTCAGGAACAACCCCTACGAAGTATTCAACTTGTTGGATTCAGCCGAATCGGCCTGGGATGAGATCAGGGAGCTCGGCGACAGACTGAGGCTCCTCCACCAGGAGAGGGCGCCCTTCTATTGCACCAGCAGCCTGGAGAGTGACCTGCGCGATGTCCTGGAGGATTCAGCCGGATCGTCCGCGTGTGCCTTGAGGATTGTCCTTGCCGACGATCTGCCCAAGATCTGTTTCAATCGGCTGCAGATGAAAACCGTGCTGAAGATCCTGGCAGACAACGCCTTCGAGGCGATGGCCGGATGCGGGACGCTCCGCGTCGAAGGGAAGGTCCACCAGATCAACCAAGAGGACGCTCTGCCCCTGGCGCAGGGGGACTACCTGCACCTGAGCTTTTCGGACCAGGGGCCTGGCATCCACCCAGACATCCTTCCGAACATGTTCAGCCCATATGCCTCCACCAAGGAGCGCGGAAGCCGACGCGGCATGGGCCTCAGCCTTGCCATGGCGCAGGCCATCGTCCGGCTGCATGCGGGCCTGCTACTCGCCGAAAACGCCGAAGAAGGGGGCGCTACACTGCATCTCTACCTGCCGATCCCAGGTCCTGGCGAGGGTGTCGATTCGACCTGTCCCATCCAAACTTTTCGGGAATCGGCCCAGGCTTCCTAGAGATTGGCTTTCGGAGCGGGAGTCCTGTCCTTCCATCGCATTGACAGGTGAAGGTTGAATAGAACTGTACGCATCCGCCACCGCGCCTTGGTCGGCGCCCTCAACCCGCAGTTACGGTGACCCCTGTAACCGCCCACGTAAGACCCGAATTAAGGCTGTTAGGAGCAGGCGGCCTATTTCGTCGAGAAAGGCCCAGGGCAGCATGGGGTCCCAGTTGGCCTTACGTGAGGTCCCGGTGAGGATGCATGAATCCTGACTTCAGGTGATATGGCCTTTGGGCCTTCTTGTCGGTTCAGACAGTGGCGTTTTCCAGGGCCGACAGCTCGCCATCGGATAGTAGGCGATCCAGATCCAACAGGATCAGCATGGTGTCCGACCCCGTGGCCCCCGGCAGGCTGGCCAGGCCCGCGATGAACTCCCGGCCTAGACCGCTTTGGGTGCCCATTTCCGGGGCGGGCTTGATGGCCGCCGGATCCAGGTCCAGCACGTCGGACACGGAATCCACGCGGATGCCCAGGGTGCGGCCCTGGACTTCCACGATGACGATGACCGGGCGGGTATCCTCGGGGGCTTCCCCCAGGGAAAACCGGTGGCGCAGCTCCAGGATGGGCACGATGGCCCCCCGGAGGTTGATGACGCCGGGCATGTAGGGCGGCGCCTTGGGAATGCGGGTGATGGTGGCCTGGGCCTGGATCTCCCGGACCTTGATGATGGGCAGGGCGTAGGAGTCTCCGGCCAGGGCAAAGCAGAGCACCTGCTGGAGGGCTTGGGAAGTGGCATCGGTGGTGGCCATGTGGGTCTCCTCAGAACGCTTGCCACTGGCCGTCGTCGCCGCCCGCAGGCGTCGACACAGGCGGTTTCCCGGAGGACAGCTCGGGCCTGGAGGGTGGCCGCTTGAGGGCGGCGCGGGCGGGCGTGCCGTTCGCCCGGGCGGCGGGCTTGGAGGTGACCGTGGTGCGGGCCGCAGGTGCGGCCGTGCGGCGGACTTCGACCCCGGTCTTGAAGCGGCCGACGATCTCGTTCAGGGCGTGGGCCTGGGAATCCAGGGACTCGGCGGCGGCGGCGGCTTCTTCGACGAGGGCGGCGTTCTGCTGGGTGACTTCGTCCATGGACACCACGGCCTTGTTGATCTCGTTCATGGGAACCTCCGGAGGTTGCGTTAGGAATGCTGTTCAAGGCAGGTTGGCGTTCGGGGTCAGGGGAGAGCGCGGGGCAAACAAGCTACCCAGGGTCCGTTGCAAGCGCCTTGCGGCCTTGGCCGCCGTGGGCTCACAG
>CAIYNT010000151.1 GCA_903927605.1 uncultured Holophagaceae bacterium | reverse complement strand
TAGCTCAGCTGGTTAGAGCATCTGACTCTTAATCAGAGGGTCCCCGGTTCGAGTCCGGGAGGGACCACCAGCACTGAACCCCGTGGAAGCTGAGCCACGGGGTTTTTGTATCTATTGGTGCTCACGGCGCCGATCTCGCTGTTATGCATCCCGTCCACTTTCAAGTTGCAGGCACGGCCTAACAACTCCTCTTCGATGGACCGGGCCACCTGGGCGGCCGCAGACCATCCGATCCTGTCGTCGGCAAGGTAGTGGGCGCGGGCCACCCGCTGCGCGATGGCAAGGCAGGCCTCAGCAGTGGCCCTTTCTGCAACCTTGACTGGCGGTTGTGTACGGGTAATCCCAGGCGGCATGTGGCCTCCAGGCTAGGGCTGTGGCTGGTGGATGTCAGCAGATAAAATGCCTCCACCATTCCAAAGGTTCCCCTTGTGGATCGTCTCTGGGGGATTTTCTTTGCCGGGCCCAATCCAGGTCTTCAGTGCATCAGGATAGAATCTGGAATTACCCAAACTAGACCCACCGGAGAAGGACTATGACCATCTTGGAATGGGATGAGTGGTATGAGACAGGAATCCTGAGTATCGATCATCAGCACCACAACATGTTCGATGCCCTCAACCGGATGCACGATGCCGTTTCCTCCGGTGAGGGCGAGGCGAAGGTCAGGCGGGCCCTCGATTTCCTGGTGGATTGCACCGCCACGCATTTCAGGGAAGAAGAGGCCCGGTTGGCAGCCATCGACTTCCCGGGACTGCTGGAACATCAGGCTGAACACACCAAGCTTCTGAATCAAGTGGCCGAGTTCATGGCGACCTACCATGCGGACCCGACGGCCGACAATGCGAACAGATTGGCCTTTTTCCTGGTCGAGTGGATCGTTCGCCACATCAATGAGATGGACCTGCGGTATATAGACGCGATGAAGGCCAAGGGAGTGACTTAGACCTTTGCAGTGATAACCCACCCCCTCTTCCAAGTTGTGTGCAGCACTTGGTGGGGGGTCAGGTGCAAGAGCCGCTGGAGGGGGTGGTGGAGCACCAGGGCGCAGTACATGGGCCCGCCTGCCGGCGGGAGGGGAAGGCCCTGGTGCACGAGTTGCCAGGCTGGATGGCGCCAGCGCGGGCCATCGTGACGATTCAGGCTGGAGAGACTGATGGCCCCAAGTTCTCATTTTTGATCCATCCGTATCTCATCGATTGTGGGTGTGGTTGTATCTATGAAAAAAACACAAAAAATCGTAAAACACATCTGGAAAAGCTGTGCGTGTGGATTAACCTTCTAGTGCCATATTTGTCTCGACACGAGTCTCGATCACGGCCACTCAAGGGCGGGTAGGCACCTGCACATTTGCGGATGTCTCAGGTTCGGGGGGAACCACCCGCCCACCAGGGTTTGTTTCAAACTGGATGCGAGCCGCGGCCGGCCCCATCCGGAGGCAAGGGGCCACCCGCCACTTTGAGCACAGACCTGAGCCTCATTGATCTTGATCAGAACATCTCTCGTGCGGGCCGGAGAGGGACCCGATCAGTAGCCCGCAGACAACCGGTCTGCGGACGCCTCCCGTGATCCGGCCTCTCGTCACAACTCGGCGGCTGTGGCGATCTCAGGCTGGTCGCGGAGTTATATTTGTAGCGTCGCCCCTATCCCCAGGAAAGAGGTGGGAAACGCAGGAACGACGGGAGGAATACTGTGGGCTTGAAGGACACCTTCGTTGATCTCATGCCAGGCCCCCTGGTCCGGACTTTCGCTGCCCCCTACATCGCGGGCAAGGGGATCGCCAGTGGCGTTGGCAAGGCCGATGACCTCCACGCCAAACTGGGTATCTATTCCACCGTAGATCTGCTGGCAGAAGAGGTCTTCAGTCGGGAGGATGTGGAAGCCACCGTGCAGGTCTACCTCCGCATGATCGAGGCCCTGAAGGGCCGGCCCTACGCCAGTATTAGCCTCAAGCCCACTTCGCTCGGTATCAACGAGAGCGAAGCCTACTGCCAGGACAACCTCCGCCGGATCGTCGGAGCGGCTGCCCCGCATCGACTCCACATCACCCTGGACATGGAGGACCAGCACTTCACGGACGTCACCCTGCGGATGTTCAAGGCCATCCGCGAGGACTTCGATAACTTCGGGATCGTGCTGCAGAGCCGACTCTTCCGGACCCCCGAGGACATCAAGTCACTGCATGCCAAGCCCTGCAAGGTGCGCATCTGCATCGGCATCTACAATGAACCTGCCGAGGTGGCCCTCCAGGACAAAGTCGACATGAAGGCCAGGCTGTTTGACTACGTGCAACTCCTGCTGGACCACGGTCATTATCCGGAGATCGCCACCCACGACGAACCCCTGATCCATCGCTGCATCGAGTATCTGGACAAGCGCGGTGTAGCGAAAGACGCCTACGAGTTCCAGATGCTCCTGGGCGTTCCCCGCACCCAACTCCAGCAGGAGATCGTCAAGCGCGGCCAGATCGTCCGGCTCTACGTCCCCTTCGCAGAGGACTGGAAATATGCCGTGCATTACCTGAAGCGCCGTCTGGCTCATAGCCCATCCATGGCCCTCATGGTGATGAAAAACATGTTCGGCAGCTGACCCCCAGCGCCTGCCTTCAGGGCCTTTGCGTTCTGGCCCCATTCATGGTTGTCTGATCGGATGAACGCCCGCACCTGGATCCCCGCAGCCATCCTCGTGTCCATGGCCGCCGCAACTACGTTGGGCTGGATGTGGACCAGGGAGACCCCCCAGCCTCCCCAGGGACAGGAGGCCCGGGCCACCAAGCCCAAGCCGGGCCTCCGCCGGGCCGCCCCTGTGCAAGAACGGCTCGTGGACCAGACCCCCATGCTCACGGCCCGCAGTCTGGTCCCCCTGGCCACGACCTTCGAGGAGAAACAGCTGGCCCTGCAGGCGGAACGGCTGGGCAATCACTCGGTGGACCTCGCCTTCTCGTTCGCCCTCCACACCGCTGCCACCGCTTCCGTGCCAAAGACACCCGAGTTGAAGAAGCTGTCTGAATCCAAGGCGAAGGCCATGGCGGATGTGGAAGCGGGGGAGCATGTGCTGGCCCGTCTCACCCGGCAGCTCGCGGCGGCTCCGGAATCCAAGAAAGACTCCCTGGAAAGCCAGATCGAGGTCACCAAGGCGCAGCTGGAACTGGACAAGGACGAACTGGAGACCGCCACCAACGACCTGGCTCAGGCCGGGGGGGACCCCCAGGCCAGGATCCGGCGGCTGAAGGAAACCCATGAGGCCGCAGATCGGGAATCCTCCCAGGCCATGGCCGCGGCACGGCCCCCCAGTGCCTTCCAGGCTGGCAGCCTGATCGGGAGGGCGCTGGAGTGGCGGTCGCAGCGGGACAAGTACGCCCTGCTAGGAAGGGCCCAGATCGAAGCCCAGGCCAAGGAACAGGCAATGGCCAAACGCAGGGCCGAGATCGAGGCCCAGGCCAAGAAGGAGAAGGAGGACCGAGAGGCCGCCCGCAGCACGGCCTCGACCCTCATGAAGGGGGTGTCGGGCCGCAAGCTTGGTCGGGAGGAAGCGAAGGCTGCCGTGTCCTCTCTCAAACAGTTCGGCGACGTCGAGCGCAGGTTGTCCACCATGGCCCGCCGGATTCAGGACCAGCAGGCCCTTGGCGAGACCTATGGCTCCTGGCTGGCCTTGGCCGACGGGTACCGCAATGCCGCCCTGCATGCGCTGCTTGCACAGGGCCTGGTTGTCCTCGGCGTGGCTCTGGCGGCCTACCTGCTCGGACTGCTCATCGATTGGCGGTCCCATCATTCCACCTCGACCGAAAGGCTGTCCGCCGGGGCCTCGAAGTCCGTGCTGAAGGTGATCATCCGGGTAGTTGCGGTGCTGGTCATCGCCTTCCTGATCGTGGGCATGCCCGCTCAGGCCACCACCGTCTTCGGGCTTGCCGGTGCGGGCCTCACGGTGGCCCTCAAGGACTTCATCGTGGCCTTCTTCGGCTGGTTCATCCTCATGGGGAAGAACGGCATCCGTCTGGGGGACTGGGTGGAGATCCGTGGCGTCGGCGGTGAGGTGGTCGAGATCGGCCTCCTTCGCACCGTGATCCTGGAGACGGGCAGCTGGGCGGATGCCGGGCATCCCACGGGGCGCCGGGTGGCTTTCGTGAACAGTTTTGCCATTGAGGGGCACTTCTTCAATTTCTCGACCTCGGGCAAGTGGATGTGGGATGAGCTCAACGTGGTCGTTCCGACTGGACAGGACCCCTACCAGGTCATCGATGGGGTGCAGAAGCTGGTGGAGCTGCAGACCGGGGCCAACGCCAAGATCGCCGAGGCAGAATGGCAGCAGACCGCCGCGCGCTACCGGGTGAAGGCCTTCTCGGCCGTTCCGGGCGTCCAGGTGATGCCAAGCCCCAACGGCATGGAAATCCGGGCCCGCTACCTCACCCGCGCCTTTGAGCGCCATGAGACGAGACTCCGCCTGAATCAGGCGGTGGTTGAACTGATGCATGGTCCGCGCACGGACAGTGGCGGTGCGATCGTGAAAGTCGAGGCTGGATGATCTCGTTCTCCAATGTCAGCAAGCAGTACGGCAAGCAGGTCCTGTTCGTCGAAGCGGATTTCCAGCTCAATCCTGGCGAGAAGGTGGGTCTAGTGGGCCCGAACGGGGCGGGGAAATCCACGTTGTTCCGCATGATCATGGGGGAGGAGTCCCCGGATGAAGGCTCGGTCACCCTGCCGAAGAAACTCACCCTCGGCTACTTCCGCCAAGAGGTTGACGAGATGGCGGGCCGACCTGTGCTGGACGAGGCTATCGCCGGCAGCGGGCGCCTGGGCGACCTTCACCATGAGCTGTTGGATCTGGAACACGCCATGGCCGATCCTGAGCGCGGCGATGAACTGGAAGCCGTCCTCGAACGCTTCGGTCATGTGCAGGAGGAGTACCAGCATCTTGGGGGCTACGAACTGGAAGCCCGGGCCCGGGCCTGCCTCCATGGTCTCGGCTTCGAGGACGATCAGATCGACGGCGATGTGGGCGCCCTCTCCGGCGGTTGGAAAATGCGCGTCGCCATGGCCAAGGTGCTGCTCGGTAACTTCGACGTGCTGCTCATGGACGAGCCCACCAACCATCTGGATATTGAATCCATCCTCTGGCTGGAGAATTTCCTGAAGTCTGTGCCCGCCACGCTGCTGATGACCAGCCATGACCGTGATTTCATGAACCGGGTGGTCACCAAGGTGCTGGAAATCGATGGCGGCGACATTACCACCTACTCGGGCAACTACGACTTCTATGTGAAGGAACGCGAGCAGCGGGAGGCCAACCAGGAGGCCGCCTACGCCCGCCAGCAGGCCAAGCTGGCCAAGGAGCAGCGCTTCATCGAGCGCTTCTCGGCCCACGCCGCCAAGGCCGCCCAGGTGCAGAGCCGCGTAAAGGCGCTGGACAAGATCGAGCGCGTGGAGCCGCCTCGGAAGCGCCGAGTGGTGAAGTGGGACTTCCGTCTTCCCGGCCGCTCTGGCGACGACGTGGCCATGCTCGACGGCGTGTGCAAGGCCTATGGCAGCCGGAAGCTCTATGACCAGTTCGCCTTCCATATCCGCCGCGGCGAGCGCTGGTGTGTGATGGGGAAGAACGGCGCCGGCAAGTCCACCCTGCTGAAGATGGTGGCCGGGGCCATCCAGCCCGATGCGGGAACGGTGCGCTTAGGCGCCAGCCTCGGCCTCGGCTACTTCTCCCAGCAGGCGCTGGATCTGCTGGATCCGGAGCTCACGGTGCTCGAGCAGATGCAGAATGATTTTCCCATGGAAGGGCTGGGCGTCCTGCGCAATCTGCTGGGCGCCTTCCAGTTCTCCGGCGACGACGTGGACAAGAAGGTCCGCTCCCTGTCAGGGGGCGAGAAGTCCCGCCTGGTCATGGCCCGTATGCTCTTCAACCCGCCAAACTTCCTGGTGCTGGACGAGCCCACCAACCATCTGGATCTGGCTACCAAGGAGATGTTGATCGAGGCCCTGAAGAATTTTGAAGGCACTATGCTCTTCGTGTCCCACGACCGCACCTTCCTGCGCGGCCTTGCCAACCGTGTGCTGGAGTTGGGCGGCGAGGAGCACGAGGGCCCCTTGGCCTTCGGCGGAACCTACGCAGAGTACGTCGAGCGCATGGGCCGCGAGGCGCCGGGCGTGCACAACTGATCCCTCAGCGAGGGTGGTCGACTTCACCCAGGAGGCGAAGTGGCGGCGGTGGCTGGCAGGTGACGGTGAGTTGTTTCCCGGTGCAGGGATGAACCAGCACCAGGCGATGGGCATGCAGCAGGTAGCCCGGATCTCCCGGCCGGGCGCGGGTGTCGGGTAGAGGCACGCCACCGGGCCCGTAGAGCGGATCACCCACCAGGGGATGACCAGCCCAGGCCAGGTGGATCCGGATCTGATGAGGGCGACCCGTGAGGATCTCCACCTCGACGAGGGTGGCATCTTTCCGGCGTTCCAGCACGGTCACGTGGCTCTCCGATGGGCGCCCACCGACCAGAGCCGCGTGGAGAAGTCCCAGCGGGACGTAGGGCACCATGCCGATGGGGGCCGTGATTGCAAAGGCCGCAGCCTCGGGGCATCCGCTGCACAGGGTGCGGTAGACCTTACGGGTTCCGGCTCCCTGGAAGGCTGCCTGGAGCTGCTTCCGGGCCCGGACCGTGGGTGCGAAGAGCACGATCCCCGAGGTGCCCCGCCCCAGCCGATGCATGGGGCTGGCCACAGGATGTCTCCGCCGGACCAATGCGAGAAGCGTGTGCTCCAGGAATTCGCCGCCCCCCGGCAGGGTGGGCAGGCCGCTGGGTTTGGCGACGGCCAGCAGATCCTCGTCTTCGTACAGGACCGCAGTGGCAAGGGGCACCGCAGGCTCGATCCAGGGCGGGCGGATCCAGGTGAGCCATTGTCCAGCCCGGAGGCGGTCCTCTCTGCCAGCGGGCGCCTCTCCGAGGAGCACCTGGCCCGTGTCGATCCGCTGCCGCCATTCGGTCTCGGAGGCCAAAGGGTACCGGGCCGCCAGGTGGGCCAGCACCGTCCTCCCTGCCGCCGCAGAGCTGATCTGTTCGAGATGACGGAACCCGCCGTTCGGCGCGAGCATGGGGTTGGCCTCGGGGCCACCAGGGATGTTCCAGGCGGCTCCGGATTATCGCAGCCTGAACCGCTGCACGGTCTCCTTGAGGATCTCGGCCACCCGGGACAGCTCATCCGAGGTCTTGGCGACCTCGTGGACGGTGGCCGCCAGTTGCTGGGTGGCGGCGGCATTTTGATCCAGTCTCGACGCGGTCTCGTTCATCAGGCGGCCCACGTCCTGGCTGGTTCGGGCTTGGCCCTGGCTGAGGTTCCCGATCTCGTGGATGCTCCCGGATACCTGGGAGATCCGATCCCGGATGGCCTCGAGGTGATGGAGGGTCACGTTCACGCTGGAGGCCCCTTCGGTCACCGCGTCCTGCATCGCATGGATCGTTTCTTCGACCTCTTTGGCGCTGTGCCCGCTCCGCTCGGCCAAGATGCGAACCTCCTCGGCGACCACAGCGAACCCCTTGCCCTGGGCTCCGGCCTTGGCGGCCTCGATGGCCGCATTCAGCGACAGCAGGTTGGTCTGGCGGGCCAGGCCCTGGATCACCTTCACGGCCTGGACGATGCGGGAGGTGGCCTCCTGGATGGCTTGCATGCCCTGGGCGGTGCCCCGGCCGGTGTCCGCGCCCCGGTCCGTGTCCTGGACGGCCTCGTCGGCCTTGGCCCCAGTCTGGCGCGTGTGATCGGCCATGGATTCGACGTTGGCATCGAGCTGCCGCAAGGCCCCCAGCACCTCACGCCCCGCCTGGCGGAGCGCCTCTCCCACGCGGGCGTTCTCCTGGACCGTCTGGTTCATCTGCTCGGCGCTGGCCGCCAATTCCGTGCTGCCCGAAGCCACCTGTTCAGAGGCCTGGCCCATGTGGCCGAGGGCCCGGTTCAGATCGGCCACCATGCCGTTGAAAGTACGGGCCAATTGGCCGATCTCGTCCTCGCTTTCAATGGGAGCCTGCACGGTCATGTCCCCGGTCGCCACCCGGCCGATGGCGCCAGAGAGTCGTTCCAGAGGTCTGAGGATGGAGGAAGTCACCCGGCGGACCATGACGGCGCTGATGACTACCAGCAGGGCCAGACCCGCCGCGATCGAGATCATCCGGATGTTCCGCTGGGTGCGGTACAACTCGGCGGTGGGCATGGAAACCCCGAAGCCAGCCACCAGATCGCCTGCCTTGCTGTCCTTGAACGTGTCCACGCCATAGGAGGCGTGGCAATTGGTGCAGATCTCCTTCAGCCGCCCCGGGCTGAGGACGTAGATGATGGGTTTCCCGTCGGCGTCGACCCAACGACCCACGCGATGGTCCAGCGCCGGGTTGTTTTCAAACTGGTTCCAGCTCTCACGCTGGAAGGCCAGGGTTGCCGGATCCCTGGGGTGATCATCCTTCATGATCTGATGGAAGGTCATGCCGTGAGCCTTGCAGTACTCCTCGGCATCCGCATGGAGCATGGAGCGCGAGGAGACCGCCAGGGTCGTGAGGTTCTCCTCGAAGGCTTTCTCTGCCCGGGACGTCTGATAGGCGCTGGCGCCCCAGATGACCAAGCCGAAGATGACTGCCAAGGCCAGCGAGACGGGCAGGAAGAACTTCAGAGCCAGTCCATTACGCTTCATCGAAAAACCTCCCAGACTGGTGGAATCAGGGCCGAACAAGACTGCTTCGGCGTACCTTGGGATGGGGATGAATTGTGTCGGTCAAATTTACCGGCATGGGCGATTTTCATGTGTGGCCCCCTGGCCTCCGCTAAGAGGAAGGGACCCTGGACCGGGTCATAAAGGAGACAGATATGCGAAAAACGTGGGCAGCCCTCGCCTTGGCGGCGCTGGTGGTGATTCCACTGGCGGCTCAGACCCGGGACCAGGCCAAGGCTTTCGTGAAGCAGGCGGTGGGGTTCGCGAAAAAAAATCCCAGGGAGAAATTCCTGGAAGAAGTGACGGGGGTCAAAGGGCAGTTCCACTTCAACAAGGGGCAGAACAACGACCTCTACATCTTTGTTTATGACCTGGAAGGCAAGGTGCTTGCGCATGGCGTGCGGCGCGAATTGGTCGGCCTGAACCGCTGGACTGCCAAGGACCCGGATGGCAAGCCCTGGATCCAGGAATGGACCAAGCTGGTCAAGGAAAAGGGCAGCGGCTGGATCGAGTACAAGGAGCTGAATCCTGCTCAGGGCAACAAGGTCATGAAGAAGGCATCGTTTGTAGAACTGCACGACGGCATGGTCATCGGTGCCGGGATCTACGAATAGGAGAACGGCCGTCAGCTCTCAGCTAACTGCGATCAGTGGCTGACGGCTGACAGCCCTATTTCTTCCGAAGCCGATCCAGCAATTTCTGATCGATAAAGGCGGTCACTTCGGCCAGCTTCTCTCCGGCCTTCGCCAGAAGGCCGGAGCATTGGCTTTGCATGTCGGCTACGTAGGTCGTATCCGTGATGTCCTTGAGATTGATGACCACGTTCCACACGCCGCCACGCACGCCCGCATAGGCCATCTGGGCGCCCACGGCAGCATCCGTGATGGACGCTACCTTGCCCAGGCGAGCAGCTTCGCCCGCCAGTTCCATGGCCGCGAAGCTGGTCCTGGCGGTATCCAGTGGCACGTCGATGGCCACCTTCAGTCCGGCCTGCATGGCGGCCTGCCGCGCGGCCTTCTGTTCAGGAGTGGCGTCCGGCAGGCGCCGGGCGTCCATGAAGGCGTTGAAGGCGTTGGTGTCAGCATCAACGGCCACCATGAGGCGGTCCTTGAGGGCCTGGGCCCGTTCCGCCAGGGCGATGAGCTGGGCGTCTTTCTCGGCGTCCGGGCCACCCTGGGCCAGGTTGGCCACCATGCTGGCCAGGGCCGCGCCCAGGCTGCCTGCCAGTGCGGCGATAGACCCCCCGCCGGGGGCCGGGGTGTTGCGGCTGACCTCATCGGTGAAGGCGTGGACCGGCATGGAGACCAGGGCCTTCGGGTCGAAGGTGGGCAGACCGAGCACCTTTTTTTCAACCTCGAAGGGCGCCACATCGGCCAGGCCCATGGAAAAAACGGCAGTTTGCAGAATGTCGCCGGTGGGCACGCCCGTGGACTTGCCCATGGCCTTCAGGTAGTGCCGGCCCGAGGCCAGCAGGCACTGGAAGGGCACCAGACCCACGATCTCGCTGCCGGTGACCACCAGCCCGCGCTCGGCGGCCAGGCTACGGGCCGCCTCCAGCACGGTGTGGGGGGCCGTCTGCTTATAGTCCGTGAGGTTCACGCTGATCTGGGCGCGGCGGTAGGTGTCCACGTACCAGCCGATGGCCTTGCAGTGGCTGAAGAGCCCGCGGCGGCGCACCTTCTCGCCAACAGGATGCGCAGGGTCCACGTCGTTCGAGCGCATGAGGGCGGGCAGGTCGTAGCCGTGCGCCTGGGCGCAGTGTGTCACGGTCTCCTGGAAGGTGGCGCCCGTGAAGTCGCAGTTGCCGCAAGGGAAGGAGCCCTCAGCGTAGAAGATCAGCTCGCCGCCCTGGTAGTAGGGCCGCACGCGGCCGCGTCGGGCCACGCGGCCCTTCTCCCGCAGCTCGAAGGCTATATCCGTGGCATGGGCCTTGTCGGCGGAGTTCAGGGTGACGTTGTAGGCCACCAGGAACTCCCGGGCCCCGATGATGGTGGCGCCAGCGCTGGCGTTGAAGGGCGCGGCAAAATCCGCCTGCCAGAGGGGATCCTGGAGCTTCTTCTCCAGGCCCTCATATTCCCCCCGGCGGACCTCGGCCAGGTTGCGGCGCTCGGTCTGCGAGGCGGCAGCTTCGTAGAGATAAACCGGGATGGCCAGCTCCCGGGCGACGCGCTCCCCGAGGCGCCGGGCCAGTGCAACGCAGTCCTCCATGCTCACACCCTCGACGGGCACGAAGGGCACCACGTCCGTGGCCCCCATGCGGGGGTGGGCGCCCCGGTGCTGACGCATGTCGATGACCTTGGCGGCCTCGGCGACGCAGCGGAAGGCCCCCTCCAATACGGCCCCAGGCTCGCCGACGAAGGTGATGACGGTACGGTTCGTGTCAGCGCCAGGATCCACGTCGAGGAGCCGCACTCCGGCGACGGCGGCGATGGCGTCCGCCACCTGCTTGATCTTCGCGGCATCCCGGCCCTCTGAGATGTTCGGGACGCACTCCACCAGCTTCCGGGACATGGCTCCTCCAGATCCATCAAGTCTACGCGGCCTGGATCCAAGGATTGGGCTCTCCGTCTCAAATTCAACCTTCAGGTCCAGTGGGCCGAGCTGTAGATTAGAGCCTTGCCCTGTCCCTGATGTGTCCCACCCCTTCTAAAGCCTCATCCCCCTCTGGGGTTTTCAATGGACCTCCAGCCTGATCATGATCTTCAGGCCCAGGCACAGCGGTGGCGTCTGCACATGGACCAGACGCCGCTGGCGGTCATCGAATGGGACATGGAAGGACGCGTCCGCAGCTGGAACCCGGCTGCGGAGCGCATGTTCGGGTATGCGGCCCAGGAGGCCATCGGGCAGCCCATCATTGAGCTCATCGTGCCGCCCAAGGCCGAGGTACTCGATCAGGTACATCAGATTGCTGACAGCCTGACCCGCGAAGGCCGCAAGTCCCGGGTCGAGCATGAGAACCGCCGCAAGGACGGTTCCATCATTCTCTGCCGCTGGTTCAATACCCCACTCACAGATGAGAACGGCGAGCCCCTCGGTGTAGCTTCCATGGCCCTGGATGTGACCGAAGTCCAGCGGACGAACCAGGCCCTCCTCGAGAGCGAGCAGCGCTTCCGCACGGTGGCGGACTTCACCCATGACTGGGAGTATTGGACCGCCCCGGACGGGAGGATCCTGTGGATGAGCCCTTCCTGTGAGCGCATCACGGGATACTCCGTGGAGGCCTTCCAGCAGGATCCCGAGCTCATCTTTGAGATCTGCCATCCGGAAGACCGGACCTTGCTCAAGGATCACTTGCAGGAATCCACGAGAGGCCATGACGCCGCCCCCATGGATTTCCGTATCCGGCATCGAGATGGATGCGAGCTTTGGATCTGCCACATCTGCGTCCCGGTTCGTGACAGCCTTGGGAATCCGATGGGCCGCCGGGCCTCCAACCGGGAGATCACGGATCGCAAGAAGTCTGAATTCGCCTTGCAGGAGAGCGAGCAGCGGTTCCGAACGATCTTTGAAAAGGCCATCGATGGAATCATCATCTTCTCCCTGGAAGGCCGACTCCTCGACCTGAACGATGCTTTTGCTCGGATGCATGGGCGCACCCGGGCGGAACTGCGCGGCCTCCCCATCACGATCCTGAACTCCCCCATGACCAATGCCATGGTGCCGGAACGGCTGCGACGCATGATGGCGGGGCAGACCCTGAAGGTCGAGCTGGAGCAGGTCCACAAGGATGGGCATGCCTTCCTGACGGAAGCGACCGCCAGTCTGGTCTTCTATGCGGGACAGCCGGCCATCCTCTCCTTCCACCGGGACATCACGGACCGGAAGCGCGCCGAGGCGACCCTGCTGCGCAGCCAGACTATGCTGGCCCGGACGGAGGGGCTGGCCCATATCGGTAGCTGGGAATGGGAAGTGGCGACCGACACCGTGATCTGGTCGGATGAGATGTTCCGCATCCTCCAGCGGGATCCCGCCGAAGGGGCCGTGGCCTATGCCGATCATGCCGAGATCTACCCGCCCGAGGACCTGGTCCGCCTTCAGAGGCATGTCGAGGCCGCCCTGAACCGGGGTGAATCCTACGAACTGGAACTGCACGCCATCCGACCCAGCGGTGAGGTTCGGATCTGCCTAGACCGGGGCTTTCCCGAGATGGGCGCGGACGGCAAGGTCAAACGCCTCTATGGAACCCTTCAAGACATCACGCAGCGGAAGCGGGCCGAGGCCTCTCTGCTGGAGAGCGAGGAACGGCTGCGGCTGGCCATGGAGGCCACCAGCGACGGCCTCTTCGACTGGCATGTTCCCACCGGGAGGACCTACTACAGCCCCACCTACACCCGGATGCTGGGCTACGAACTCGAAGAGTTCACTACCCAGATCACCTCCTGGTCGGAGCTGATCCACCCTGAAGACCAGGCACGGGTCCTTGCCGTCAACGAGGCCTGCATCCAGGGCGCCTACGATAGTTTCGAAGTGGAATTCCGCATGAAGGCGCGGGATGGGACCGCCCGATGGATTCGGGGCCGAGGCAAAGTCATCAGCCGCGATGATCAGGGGCGGGCCATCCGTATCCTCGGCACCCATCAGGATGTCACGGAGAAGCGGGTGGCCGAGGATCTGCTCCGCGTCAGCGAGGAACGGTTCCGGCAGATCTCCTCCTCCATGCTGGACGTGGCTTTCTCCTGTCTGCGGCAGCCTGGGGAGGCGTTTACCATCGACTGGATGATTGGTGCCACGGAGTCCCTGTTTGGGCGCCCCATCGCTGAAATCAAGGCGGCCCGCTGCTGGGGCAATTTCGTGGTCGAGGAGGACCTGCCAATCTTCCTGAAACAGGTGTTGGGCCTCGCTGCTGGCGAGACGGGAACCTGTGAATTGCGCTTGCGCAAAAAGGATGGTGGCCTGACCTGGGTCCAGTCCTACGCCCAGTGTCTGGCTTCGTCGGGAAGCCCAAGCCACCACCGGCTCCTCGGAGCACTGGTGAACATCACCGAGCGCAAACAGGCGGCGGAGGAGAATGTGAGGCTCCAGGCCCAGCTTCAGCAGGCCCAGAAGATGGAGAGCCTGGGAACTCTGGCCGGAGGCATCGCCCACGACATGAACAATGTGCTGGGGGCCATCCTGGGCCTCGCCTCGGCGAATCTGGAAATCCAACCTGCCGACAGTCCCACCTACCGTTCCTTCGAAACCATCGTCAAGGCCACCACCCGTGGTGGCGAGATGGTCCGCAGCCTGCTCAACTTCGCCCGCCAAGGACAGGTGGAGGCCTGTGTGCTGGATCTGAACGCCATCCTTCAAGATGAGGTCCGCCTTCTGGAACGAACCACCCTGTCCGAGGTGCGCCTCGAGGTGGATTTGGAGCCCAGATTGCGGCCCATGCGGGGAGATGCCGGTGCCTTGACCCACGCCCTGATGAACCTCTGCGTCAACGCAGTGGATGCCATGCCTGAGCAGGGTGTACTCACCCTCCGTACCAGAAACCTGGGAAACGCCTGGATCGAAGTCATGGTGGAGGACACGGGGACCGGGATGTCCAAGGAGGTCCAGGAAAGGGCCCTGGAGCCTTTCTTCACCACCAAGGAAGTCGGCAAGGGCACGGGTCTGGGTCTGTCCATGGTCTACACCACGGTGCAGGCCCACCATGGGCAGATGAAAATCCGGAGCGAGCCTGGCCGGGGCACTGCCGTGAGTTTGCAATTCCCGGCCTGTGAATCTGGGAACCAGGTCGGAAGACTGGATGCAGAATCAGGGCGTGGACCATCTTCAGGGGCACTGAAGGTGCTCCTGGTAGATGACGATGAACTGATCCAGAACTCCATCCAGGCCCTCCTGGAAGCCCTGGGCCATGACGGGTTCATGGCTTCGAGGGGAGAAGCGGCCCTGGCGGCCATTGAAGGCGGCTTCAAACCTGATGTGGTGATTCTGGATATGAACATGCCAGGACTCGGCGGGAAGGGGACTCTGCCGCGCCTGCGCGTTCTGCTCCCGCAGGTGCCTGTGCTGCTGTCCACGGGCCGCGCCGATCAGGCGGCCCTGGCGCTTGCCGAGGCCCATCCCCATGTCACGCTGCTGCCCAAGCCCTTCGCCCTAAAGGAGCTTCGGCAGCGGCTCGAATCGATTGGGCGGGAAGGATGACGCAACCCACTCCGGACAAGACAGGTGGCGTGAGCAATCAAGCTGAGTGGCAGGATGGGGTGCCTGAGGCCGGAAACCAGACTAGTGGTCCCTCCATCGCCAGGATGCATCTCGATCGGCTGACGCTGAGGTTTTCGCAAAAAGACGCTGAATTGGAACGTCCCTTTCTTGACTACTACAGCTTCCGATCAATCAATTACACGCGATTCGCCCTACTGGCAGCCACGTTCATGATTGCTGTATTCGGGGTCCTGGATCACTTCCTCTTGCCAAGTCATACCAAGTTCCTGTGGACCATCCGATTCGGTGTCCTCTGTCCAGCGACCTTGTTGGTCGTGGCTCTCACCTACTCAAAGCGCCTGGTGCCACTGCTGCCATTCTTCCAGGTCTTCCTGCTCCTGCTGACGGCAAGCGGGTTCACGGTCATGATCATGTTCTCACCCATGCCCGTGAACTATTTGTACTACACGGGGCTCATTACTGTATTGACTTATGGCTACACCTTTTTAAGGCTGCGATTCATCTGGAGCACCCTTGCAGGGTGGTCGATAGTTTGCATCTACATTGTCCTGGCCGCCTGGAAAGCTGAAATTCCGCTGCCTATTTTCATCAATAATATTTTCTTTCTTGTCACCTCTAATATCATTGGCATGATGGCTTCCTACTCCATTGAATATTATGCAAGAAATGATTTTTTTCTAATGAACAAGATGAGGACGACCCAAGCTGAAATGAGTAATTTAAATAGGGCCTTGGACACCCGTGTCAAAGAACGCACGGCCGACCTTGTCCGAAACAATTTGCAATTAAGCGGCGAAATCACGGAACGCAAGGCCGCTGAAGAGGCCCTGCGGGAAAGTGAAATGACAAATCGGGCCCTCATTCGGGCCATCCCGGATCTGGTGTTCACGAACCGGAGGGATGGCGAGTTCCTGGCCGTTCACGTGTCCGATCCAAGTCTGTTGTTCGTACCACCAGAGGCCTTCCTCCACAGGAAGATCCGGGATGTTCTTCCCATGCCATTTGCGGGCCAATGGATGGGCGCCGTGGCTGAGGCGTTGGCTTCGAAGTCGGTGAGGGAACTCAACTACACGCTTTCCATCGGAGAGAGCGAAAAGGAATTTGAAGCTCGCGTGGTGCCCAGCACGGAAGACACCGTCATCACCATTGTCCGGGATGTCACTGAGCGCGCACGGGCCCGGGAACAGCAGGCTCTGCTTCAGGCCCAGTTGCAGCAATCCCAGAAAATGGACAGCCTTGGGACCTTGGCCGGCGGCTTGGCGCACGATATGAACAATGTGCTGGGCGCCATCCTTGGGCTGGCCTCGGCCAACCTTGAGGTCTCCCCGGCGGAAAGCCAGGCTAGGCGCGCGTTCGAGATCATCACCAAGGCCGCCACCCGGGGCGGCGAGACGGTCAAGAGGCTGCTGAGCTTCGCGCGCCAAAGCCCTGTGGAAGAACGTGAACTCGACATGAATGCGATTCTCCGCGATGAGATCCGCATCCTGGAGCGCACCACCCAACCCAACCTCCGTCTTGAGCTGGATCTTGCTGATCACCTAGGGCCCATTCGCGGGGATGCCAGTGCCCTGTCCCACGCCTTCATGAACCTCTGCATCAATGCGGTGGATGCCATGCCCGAGGGTGGAACCCTCATGCTACGGAGCCGGAATCTGGATAGGGACTGGATCGAGGTCAGGGTTGAAGACACGGGTGTGGGGATGTCCCGGGAGGTGCTGGAGAGGGCCCTGGAACCCTTCTTCACCACCAAGGTGACCGGCAAAGGTACAGGACTTGGCCTGTCAATGGTCTACAGCACCTTGAAAGCACATAAAGGCGGAATTGAGATCCACAGCGAACCCGGTCTTGGCACGCAGGCGAGCGTGCGCCTGCCTGCTTGCCATCCAGCACCTCAGACTGTGAACGAGGTCGCCGGGCCCAGTCCTCGGAAGTCCTCAAGGCCCTTGAAGGTGCTTCTGGTGGACGATGACGAACTGATCCAGAGTTCCATGCAGACGATCCTTCAGACCCTGGGCTGCGCCGTCACTGGAGCCTTCAGCGGAGAGGAGGCCCTGGCGACCCTGGCAGGAGGCTTTATACCCGAGGTGGTGATTCTCGATATGAACATGCCAGGGCTCGGAGGGAACGGCACCTTGCCTCACCTGCGCGCCTTGCTGCCCGAAGTGCCTGTCCTGCTTTCCACCGGCCGGGTCGACCAGTCCGCTCTGGACCTGGCCGAAGCCCATCCACACGTCACCCTGTTGCCCAAGCCGTTCAACATCCGTGACCTTCAGCAGCACCTCGAGGTGATCGGGCGGGGATGATTTGCCTCGTCGCGGCCTGGCCCCACCTCAAGGCTGCTCGTTCTTGACACCGCTCACCACATGCCCCGTAGGGCCAACCCGGGCGGCGGTGTCGCAATAACCGGTCTGATCATCGAAGAAGAAGTCGGGCTCGAACTCGCGCAGGAAGTCAGCCTTTTCGAGGCCGCCCAGGAACATGGCCTCGTCCACCTGGATGTTCCAGGCCATGAGGGTGCGGATGGCGCGCTCATGGGCGGGGGCACTGCGGGCGGTCACCAGGGCGGTGCGGATGCGCATGGGCGCGCCCGTCGCCATGTCCTGGAGGGGGCGCAGGGCCTCCAGCAGGGGCTTGAAAGGGCCTGGGGGCAGAGGGGTCGCCGCGTGCTCGATCTCGTGGGCCTGGAAGGCCGCCAGACCATCCTTGGCATAGACCCGCTCGGCCTCGTCGCTGAACAATACGGCATCACCGTCGAAGGCGATGCGAATCTCATCGGGATGACGGTCCGCGGCCACCGCACTGTCGGGATAGACCCGCGCTGCGGCGAAGCCGGCATTGAGGGCGGCCCGCACATCCTCCTCCTTCGCCGAGAGGAACAGGTTCGCTCCCAGGGAGGTCAGGTAGGGATAAGGGTTCCGGCCCCGGGTGAACACGCCACGCTCCAGCTTCAGATTCGCCTCCTGGGCGCTGCGGAAGACCCGCAGACCGCTCACGGGATCGTTGCGGGAGAGGATCACCACGGCCACGCGGGCTTCCGCATCAGTGTTGAAGGCGAGGAGCTTCTTCACCAGGGGATAGGCCACCCCCGGCCCGGCGGGCACGTCCAGTCGTGACAGCTGGAGCTCCATGTAGGCCCGGTCGTTGGAGGCCTCGAAGAAGCGGTTCTCCTCCTCGAAGTCGAACAGGGCGCGGGACGAGATGGCGACGACGAGCTTGCCTTCCAGCGTTTTGGGCATACCTCAGAGTACATTGGTCCCATGCCCCGCCTCTACTTCGACGCCAATGCCACGACGCCGCCCCATCTGGAGGCAGTGGAGGCGGTCCGGCGGGCCATGCTGGAGGACTGGGCCAACCCCACCAGCACTCACCGGGAGGGTCAGCGGGCGCGGTACCGCATCGAGGAGGCCCGGCGGGAGATCGCGGCGGCCTTGTGTGTGGCGCCGGGAGAGCTGGTGTTATGCGCCAGTGCTACCGAGGCACTGCATCTGTTGATCCGGGGCCTCCAGCCGGCCCTGGGGGATCGTCCAGCGGCTGTTTTCCCGGGCGAGCACAGCGCCTGCCTGAACCCACTGCGGGACTGGTCGCGAGTGACCTGGATGCCGGAGATTCCTGCGGACTGTGCCACGGTGGTGCAGATGGCCGCCAGCAACGAGACGGGCATCCTCTACGACATGCCGCCGGTGCTCGATGCTCTCCGCATCAAGGACTGTGTGCAGGCCTGGGGCAAGGTGCCGGTGGTTCTGTCGGACTGTGATGCGGCCGTGTTCAGCGGCCACAAGATGGGTGGGCCCAGGGGCGCCGCCCTGCTGTGGATGCGGCCGGGCCTGCCCTGGGAGCCGATGATGGAAGGTCCCCAGGAGCGCCGCCGCCGGGGGGGTACCGAAGACCTGCCCGCCATCCTGGGCCTGGCGGTGGCGGTCCGGCACCTGACCGAGCGGCAGGCCATGAATGCCTCACTGGCGCCGCTACGGGATGCCTTCGAGATGGAAATCAGATCCTGGGGCCGCGACATCGAAATCATCGGTCAGGGCTCACCACGCCTGCCGAATACCAGCTGCGTCCTGTTCCGCGGCCACAATGGAGAGGCCCTGCATGTCGCCCTGGACCTGGCCGGCTTTGCCGTGAGCACCGGCAGCGCCTGCCACAGCGGTTCGGTGAAACCCAGCCACGCCATTACCTCTCTGGGCTATGGTCTGGAGGAGGCGCGCTCGGTGCTGCGCTTTTCGATGCTCCCGGACGCGCAGCCGGCCGAAGTGGAGGCCTTGACGGCGGTCATCAAACATTCGCTTTGATCACTACCCCTATCAGAGATAGGTGATCCCCTGTTCAGTGAATGATCTGCCCATCCGGCTGCTTCGCCCATCGGATATCCAGCCAGGACGCCACGGTGGGGGCGATATCCCAGAGCGGCACGGATCCGAGCGTGCCTTTCCCAGCCCCCAGCATGATCAGCCAGGTATGCATGCTGCGCGTGTCCGACGCATAGGCGTGGGCGCCATGGCGGCCGTAGAATTCATCGGTCTCTTCGCGGCTGGAACGGGCCTTGGACAGCCACTGTCCTTCGGGGGCCAACACCACCAGATCCCCCACCCGGGGGTTGCCTGCCAGGTGGTACCGCGTGGGAACCTGATCTCGGGTCCAGGCCTTCAGTCCAGATCGGCGCAGGCGCGAAAGGGCCGTTGCAGTGTCCTTCGGATGATTCAGGTAGACGTAGGCACTGCCGCCATGGGTGATGAGCTCGCAGCCGATGCCGTCCAGTACAGACGGCAGGTGGACGCGGTGGCGCATGAGCGCCATGCCGTGGTCCGCGGCGATGATCACGCGCAGCCCAAGATGTTCGGCTTGCATGCGCGCAAGCCAGGGTGCCAATTCGTCGTCCATGCGCCCCAGCTTGGCGAGGACTTCCGCGCTGCGGGGGCCATGCAGGTGGCCCTCTTCATCCGTGCCCGAGAGGTAGGCCATGACGAGCCCCGCGCCCTCCTTGAGGGCGGCTTCGCTGAAGGCCAGCGCCTCGGAATCGGGCCGCCCCACGCGGAAAACCTCCATGCGCCAAGGCGTAATGCCTTCCCAGGGGCCGGTGGCCCCCACCCACTGGAAGGTGGCCGTGCGCACGCCGCTGCGGGTGGCGGCTACCCAGAGGGGCTCGCGCTGCAGGTGCTCGGCGCGGGATGGGGCAGCCACCAGGATCTTCGTGGCGGGATCCACATAGGCGTTGGCCACGACGCCATGATGCTCAGGCCAGCAACCCGTGGCCATAGTCGCGTGGCCATTGAAGGTGGTGGCGGGGAAGGGGGGCAGCCCCTCGCCGCGGCGGCCCCGCTCCGACAGGGCCCAGAGCTTCGGCATGGTGCGCGGCGTGAACTGGTCGACGCCCACCCCATCGGCGCTGAGCATCAGCACTGGCGGGGCAGCCTGGAGAAGGGCTGCGAAGAGGAAAGCGGGGATGGCCG
>CAIYNT010000150.1 GCA_903927605.1 uncultured Holophagaceae bacterium | reverse complement strand
GCACCACCCGCCCATGGTCCCATACCGCGAGACCTTCACGAAAGCCGCCAAGGTCCACGGCCGCCACAAGCACCAGACCGGCGGCCATGGCCAGTTCGGCGATGTGTGGCTGGAAGTCAAGCCCAGGCAGCGGGGCGAAGGCTTCGAGTTCGAGGAGAAGATCGTGGGCGGTGTGGTGCCCAAGAACTTCTTCGGTGCCGTCGAGCACGGCGTGGTGGACTGGATGAAGCGCGGTCCCCTGGGCTTCCCCGTCGTGGACATCTATGTGGCCCTGGTGGATGGCAGCTACCACACCGTCGACAGCTCCGACATGGCCTTCAAGACCGCCGCCCGCATCGGCATGAACGAGGCCGCACCGGTCTGCCACCCGGTTCTGCTGGAGCCCATCAGCGAGGTCCACATCAGCGTGCCCAGTGAGTTCACCCCCAAGGCCCAGCGCCTGGTGACCGGCCGCCGCGGTGGCCAGGTGCTCGGCTTCGACGCCAAGCCCGGCTGGAACGGATGGGACATTGTCTCTGCCTACATCCCCCAGGCCGAGATGAGCGACGTGGTGGTGGAGCTCCGCAGCCTCACCATGGGCGTCGGCTCCTTTACCTGGGCCTTCCACCACCTGCAGGAACTCATCGGCCGCGATGCCGACAAGGTGGTCGAGGCAAGGAAGCAGACCAAGGCGCCGGCCTAGTTAGTATCCGGGGGTTCCCCTTGCGGCGCATACGCCGCAAGGATCTAATGGCACGCTCCGCTTCGCTGCGCGAACACCCCCGGACCCCCGCGAAGAAGCCCGGCTCAGCAGTGCCGCGCTTCGCTGGGCCCTATTCGGTAATCCCGACTTGCCCGGTCAACCAATTCCCCCCAGACTGAAAGGCCCGGGGGGATTCTTCTTGGCTCAGATCGGTGTCCAGATCATCGCGGTGGAACCCGGCAGCTTGGCCGAGGAGGCCGGCATCCGTCCCGGTGATACGCTGCTGGAGATCCATGGCGAGGCGGTGCTGGACCAGCTGAACTACCAGTTCCTCATCACCCGGGAGGACGAGGCCCAGCTGCTCGTGCAGCGGCCGGATGGCAGCACCTTCGAGGCCTTGGTGGAGAACGGCGGCGAAGGGATCGGCGTGGACCTGGCCCAGGACGAGGTGAAGGTCTGCAAGCAGAACTGTGTGTTCTGCTTCGTCCACCAGATGCCCAAGGGCTTCCGGAAATCGCTCTACCTGAAGGACGAGGACATCCGCCTGTCCTTCCTCTACGGCCACTTCACGACCCTGTCGAGCAGCGATGACGCGGAGCTGGACCGCATCGTACGCGAGCGCCTGAGTCCCATCCATGTGTCGGTCCACGCCACGGAGCCGGAGGCCCGCATCCGGGTGGTGGGTAATCCCCGCGAGGGCGACATCCTCCGCAAGCTCGATCACCTGCTGGCAGGCGGTATCGATGTCCACACCCAGGCAGTGGTGGCGCCGGGTCTCAACGATGGCGAGGTCTGGCAGCGCACCCTGGAGGACCTCTGGGCCCGCCGCAAGGAAGGGCGGGGCAGTGTGCTGAGCCTCTCCTGCGTGCCTGTGGGCCTCACGGCCCATCGCGAGAACCTGCCTTCCGTGCAGGATGTCGATCCCGCTTTCGCCAGGGATTGGGTGGCCCGGTGGACGCCGGCCGTCCGGAAGTACGCCCAGGCCAATGGCGGTGAGCCTTGGCTGCTGCTGGCGGACGAATGGTTCACTCGCGCGGGGATCGAGGTGCCGGGCCGCTCCTTCTACTCGAAATCCTGGGCCCAGTTGGAGAACGGCGTGGGTCTCGTGCGGCGCTTCCTGGAACACAGCCGTCGCTTCATCAAGAGTCCGAAGGCCCAGGGCTTCGCCGGCCGCCGGGTGCTGCTGCTGACGGGGGCGAGCTTCGCGCCGACCCTCAGTCGCGTGGCGGCGGAGCTGAATCGCGCCGTGGGCAGTCATCTGCGAGTGATCGCCGCGACGAACTTCAGCTTCGGCGAAACCGTCACCGTCGCGGGGTTGCTCTGCGGTGCGGACCTGAAATACGCCGCCCATGCTGACCGGGATGCCAAGGGTGGCAAACCGGACTGGGTGGACGCGGTGGTGGTGCCCTCGGCCAGCCTGCGCACGCACACGGGCCCCACGGACCAGTACACCCTGCGGGGGGTGGTGGTGCGTGAGGAAGGCACCTTCCTCGATGATCTGACCCTGCCTCAGCTGGCGGCGGAGCTAGGCGTGCCCACCGTGCCCAGCGGCGCCAACCTGTCCCACCTGCTGGATCATCTGGAGGCCGCCGATCGTGGTGCCTTCCGCGGTGCCCTGCAGTCGGTCTTCCATGCCGCAGGGCTGAACCAGCCCCAGGGAGCGTACAACCCCTGATTCGTCGTGGTCTCCACAAGGTCGGAAACTGGGCTCTGGGCTTGCCCGGAGTTATAAAAAGTGAATGGCCGGATGTCTGGCCCCTGTTCGTATCGTTCAAAGAGGGCCAATCCAGGCAGGATGGAGAGCATGACTGCCTTCACCGCCGCCCAGTCCCACCGCCGCATGGTGGCGCGGGCGGAGTTGGCGGCGTCGGCGCTCTGCTTCGGCCTGATGGCCATCCTGGCGCGCAAGCTCACGCTCCCGGGCATGGGCTTCACGGCGGGCCACCTCGCGGTGCTGCGCTTCGTGGTGGGCGCCCTGGTCAGCCTGGCGGCTTTTGGCCTGATTCCCGGCCTGTACCGGCCCAGCAACTATCGCCTGCTGGTGGCGCGTGGGCTGTCGGGCGGCGCAGTGGTGGTGCTCTACTTCTACGCCCTGGCCCACATCCCGGCTGGAGAGGCGGGCATCCTCTACAACGTGTTTCCGGTGATCGCCACGGTCATGTCCCTGGTGATCTTCAAGGAACGGCCCACCATTCATCTCTGGCTGGCCATCCTCGCGGCCTCCCTCGGCGTGGCGCTGGTCCTGAGCCAGGGCCACCTCGGCTTCGGTTTTGGCCGAGGCGAGCTGGCGGCGCTGGCGGCCGCCGTCTTCGCCGCCACCAGTGCCAATGCCATCCGGGCCGTGCGGCACACGGACAATGCCGCCACGATCTTCTTCTTTTTCTGCGTGGCCGGACTGCCCGTGGTGCTGCCCTTCGCCCTGTCCCCCTGGCCGGGTGGTCTCGGTCCCTGGGGGCTGGCCATTCTCATGAGCCTGCTGGCCTACGGCGGTCAGATCCTCATGTCGGATGCCTATGGCACCCTGCCCGTATCCGAGGCCGCGGTCTGGCTCCAGCTGCTGCCCATCATCCAGTATCTGCTCGCCGTGCCTCTGCTGAAGGAGCGGGCCACGGTTCCAGGGATTGTGGGAGTCCTCATCACCGTGGCCGGGGTGGCCTACGGGACCGTGCTTGGACACCGTCGGCGGGCATGAAAAGGGCCCCGGATCGGGGCCCTTTTCTGTGGCTCAAGACTAACTAACTGACGGGTGCCGTGACAGCGGCAGGGCGCTTCCGGAGGGAAACGGCCACTTTCACGTCGCCGCCGTCCTGGCCCAGAAACTTGTCTGGCAGTTCGAGGGACTTCTGCTTGGCAGTGTTTGAGGCGACGCGAATGGCGTCGAGCACGTCCACCATGGCCTGGAACTTCACATCCTCGTCCACCTTCAGGAAGACCTTCCGGTAGTTGAGGGGCTGCAACATAACCGCCTCCGGGAGCTTGTCCTTCAACCCCTGGGCATCGATCTTGTCCTGCTGAAGCGTCATTGTCCCTTCCTGATCGATCTGGATCAGGATGTTGTTGGGATCGGGCGCGGGTGGCTTGGCGAGCACCTGGACCTGGGGCACCACCACCTTGGTCGCCTTGTCGAGGCCGGGGACCATCACGATGAAGACGATGAGCAGCACCAGCACGATGTCGATCAACGGGGTGACGTTGATATCGGATTTCATTTTGCTCTTGGGGCTACCGGCATCCATTACTTGCCCCCTTCCTTCACGTCCTTGTCTTCGCTGGTGACGATGGACGCCTCGTCGGCGCCACCCTTCCGGCAGACCTGGAACAGTTCATTGATGTACTTGAAGGGCAGGTCGGCATCGGCCTTCACGAAGACCACCTTCTGGCTCAGTGCGGTGACATTGCGGTTGATGAAGTCCTCCAGCTGCTGGCGCTGGCCTTCGTTGTTGATGAAGAAGGCCAGGTCCTTGGCATCCTTGTCGTCGATGAGGATGGGACCAGGGCCGATCACTTCGTATTTCTCATTGCGCTTGGACTGGAAGAGCAGGGTGAGGTACTTCTCATCCTTGTTCTTCTCGGCCTTGGGGCTGTGCTTGGCGAGCGGCAGCTTCACGCTGCTGTTCACGGCGGGCGTGATCACGATGAAGATGATCAGCAGCACCAGCACGATGTCCACAAGGGGGGTGACGTTGATGTCAGCCTTGACGCCACCCTTCTTGCCTCCACCTGCATCCATGGTGTTCTCCTCTGAATGATCCGGAGGCTCGCGCCCCCGGGCGGGTGGGTGCCTGCCTAGCTCTGGCTCTCGCGGCGGATGAACTCGTCGATCATCTGCGAGGCCGCGTTGTTGATGTTGGTGACGACCACGTCCTGCTTGTTGGTCAGCAGGTTGTAGATCCACACGGCCGGGATGGCCACGAAGAGGCCGAGGGCGGTGGTGGCGAGGGCCTCACCGATGGAGCCGGCCAGGGCGTTGATGTCGCCGGCGCCCTTGCTCTTCAGGTCAGAGAACACCTTGATGATGCCGATCACGGTGCCGAGCAGGCCGATGAAGGGGGCCAGGGCGCCGATGGTGCCCAGGCCGCTCATGCCCTTCTTGAGGAGCTCGACGACTTCGGCGGTGCCGCGCAGGATGGCGCGCTCTACGGGCTGGATGGCGTCATGCGTGGGACTCGTGGTCTTGAGCTGCTTCTCGTACTGGAAGATGTCCAGGCCGTGCTTGAGCACGAGGGCGATGTGGCTCTTGTTGTGGGTGGTGGCGGCCCGCTTGGCGGCTTCAAAGTCGCCGCGCCGGAGGGTGTCCATGAAGAGCTTGAGGAACTTGTCAGAAGCCTGGCTGCTCTGGGCATAGGTGACGAAGCGCTCGACGGCCACGTAGATCGTGTAGCAGAAGAGCACGATGAGGATGATGATGATCCCCTTGTTGGCGATGGAGGCCCCTTTGAAGAGCTCGACAGGCGAGAAGCTGTCGTGGCCGCCTTCGGCAAGGGCAAGCAGGAGGGGGGAGGCGAGCAGGTTCATGAGGTTTCCTTGTATAGAAAAGGTGGATGACAGAGGAAGGTGAAGGCTACTTGAGACGGAAGGGCATGGTCAGTTTGAAACGGGCGTACTGAGGCTGCCCATTCAGCAAGGCAGGTTCGAACTTCCACTGCATGGCATAGGCCTCCGCGGTGGGCCGCAACTGGGGCGG
>CAIYNT010000149.1 GCA_903927605.1 uncultured Holophagaceae bacterium | reverse complement strand
GTGCAATCGCCTTGATCACCGGCAGGGCCCGGGTGCCCAGGGCAGCAAGGCCAAGGGTGGGGGCGCGGCATCTGCGTCATCTGTGGACCGCTTTCAGGCTGAAGCTGGCCGATAATCGGGAAAGAGGAAAGGTCCCTACTGGACAAGCTGAGGCCGGAACGATTTCCACATCCACTGTGGGAAGTGAAATCCCGAAGCTGAAGAATTCCTTTCATCACAAGCCACTTGGGTCCGTGCCCAATTTTGGTGGCAGGTGTGCGAAGCATTCCTGGGTTGACAGCTGCCTCCGGGTTCGTTCCACCACCCTTCCTTTTGCGTTCCGAGTGGTCAGGTCCCAAGCTGTAGGGAGCGCCATGATTCACGCCCCCTACACCATTCGGCCTATGCCGCCGGGCTGGTCCTTCGAGACCCGGCCCCCTCTCCATCCACTCGGATGCCGATTGAATCTGGAACTACCGGGGCTCGGCGGCGGTTGGCGTGTCTGCACACCTGGAAGCTTCGTCCCGACCGGTGAAGCCCTTCCACTATCTGGTGCCTTCGGACGCGGTGGCATCCTGCGCGTGGGTGACATGGTCCTCCGGCCCTACCGCCGGGGCGGCTTCCTCCGTCATCTCAATGAGCGGACCTATCGCAGCCATCTCCGATTCGCGGCGGAACATGCCGTTCACCGTGGGCTCTGGGAGTCAGGATTCCCCACGGTGGAACCACTCGGATATGCCTGGCGGCCCAGCCGATTCGGTGTGGAAGGTGTCCTGTTCACGCGCTTGGCTGAGGGCGAGGCCTGGCCCGGTCGATGGGATCTCAGTTCTGCCCGGGCGGCGGACATCCGCCGCGCCATCGTCTCACTGTGCGAATGGGGCCTGTGGGCGCCTGACCTGAATGCCACGAACGTGCTGCTCCCGCAGCAGGGTGGCGCCCTGTTCCTGGATTGGGATCGGGCCCATTTCGAGCCTGTGGACACCAACCTGTGGCCCCGGTACCACCGGCGACTGGAGCGGAGCCTCAGAAAGCTCGGTGCTCCAGCTGAGGCCTTCGAGGTCATTGGATCTGCGTCGCATCCGTGATGAGGACAGGCTTCACGGGAAGGTTCAGGAAATCGCTGCGCTTGTTGCTCGTCTGCACCGCCTTGATGCGGTCGACCACATCCATGCCCTGCACTACCTTTCCGAACACGCAGTAGCCCCAGGTCTGGTTGCTGTTCTTCCCCTTGAAATCCAGGGCCGGATTGTCCACCACATTGATGAAAAACTCGGCGGCGGCACTATGCGGATCCGGCGTCCGAGCCATCGCCACGGTCCCCCGCCGATTCTTGAGGCCCACAGCCAGGGCGCGGTCTGCTTCGTTGGGAATCGGGGCATCCGTGCGCTTCTTCCCCAGGTAATCCACGTAACCACCACCCTGGATCATGAAACCGGGGATGACGCGGTGGAAGATGGTGCCCTTGTAATGGCCCTTCTTCACATACTTGAGGAAGTTCTCCACGGTCTTCGGCGCGGCATCGGGTTCCAGTTCCATCACGATCACGCCTAGGGAGGTGCTCAGTTTCACCTTCGGCTTGGGCGCGGCCGCAGAACAAAACAGAGAGAG
>CAIYNT010000148.1 GCA_903927605.1 uncultured Holophagaceae bacterium | reverse complement strand
GCGCCGTTTCCGGCGCTCTCGACTTGGTGCCCGCGAGCAGACTCGAACTGCTACGGCTTGTGGCCACCACCCCCTCAAGATGGCGTGTCTACCAATTTCACCACGCGGGCAACGTGGAAGGTCAAGTGTCGCTCAAAGCGCGGATGCGGTCAATGACTGGTTTTGCCGCTACTTCTTGGTGGGAGCGGCTGGCACCGGCATCGGCGTGGGCGCAGGGACCGGAACCACGGGCGCGGGGGCCGAGGCACTGGGTTTATCCGCGGTCTTGTCCAGCACCGAGCGGCTCTGCCTGATGATCAGGACCTCGATGAACAGGGTCGTGGCCAGGAACCCCGCGGCCAGCCAATAGGTGGTCTTGGACAGGAAGGGTGTCGCGCCCTGGGCGCCGAAGGCGGAGTTGGCGCCACCGCCGCCGAAGGAGGCCCCGAGGCCGCCCTTGGTGCCGGGCTGCAACAGGATCGTCCCGATGAGGAGGATGCCGAAGATGATGAGAAGCGTGATGGCGAGGCCGTTCATGGAAACTCCGAACCTCCTAGTGTGTCACGGCCTGCCGTTCACATCCAGAGCCCAGTGAGAGTGGGCGCCTGCAGCGCGCGGTGGACGGCCCCGGCCCGTTCCACCAGGCGGATGAAATCCGAAGGCAGGAGGGCCTGGGGGCCATCACTGAGGGCCTTCTCCGGGTGGCAGTGGGTCTCCACCAGCAGGCCGTCCGCGCCGGCGGCCACGCCAGCCAACCCGCAGGGGATCACCAGGTCGCGGCGCCCCGTGGCGTGGCTGGGATCCACCATCACCGGCAGGTGAGTGAGGGCCTTGGCCGCGGGCACCACGCTGACGTCCAGGGTGTTGCGGGCGTGATCGGACCAGGTGCGGATGCCCCGCTCGCAGAGCACCACATTCCGGTTGCCTTCGCCCAGCACGTACTCGGCGGCGTAGAGCCATTCCTCCAGGGTGGCCGAGGGACCCCGCTTGAGGAGCACCGGCTTTTCGCAGCGCCCGGCGCGGCGGAGCAGGGCGAAGTTCTGCATGTTGCGGGCGCCGATCTGCACCATGTCGGCACTGTGTTCCACGGCATCGAAGGTCTCCACTTCCGTGGCCTCGGTGACGATGCCCAGATCGAATTCAGCCCGGGCCTCCTCCAGCAGGCGCAGGCCTTCCAGGCCCAGGCCCTGGAAGGCATAGGGGCTGGTGCGCGGCTTGTAGGCGCCTGCCCGCAGCAGCTTCACGCCGGCCTCCGTCACATAGCGCGCCACGGTGAAGAGCTGTTCACGGCTCTCCACGCCGCAGGGGCCGCCCACCAGGACAAGCTCCGGCCCGCCGATCTTCACGCCCCTCACCTCCACGACGGTCCGCCCGGCCACGGCATCGGCACTGGCCAGCTTGTAGGGGTTGGTGATGGGCACCACTCGGCGCACCCCATCCATGGGTTCGATGCGGTCAGGCTTCAGGACCTTGGAGGCATTGGGCGCCACGATGCTCAGGGATTCAGGTGTCTCGTTCACCTGGCAGCGGATGCCTACGGCCTCCAGTAGCGACAGGACCTCCCGCACCTGGTCCGGCGTGGCGTGGGTTTCCATGAGAATCAGCATGCAGGGCCTTCTTGGAAGTGCCATTCTACCGGCCTCCTAGACACCTTGGCTTGTTCCGCAGCACACTAGGCGTGGAGGTCTCCCATGAGGCGCGCTCCCTGGTTGTTTCTCGCCCCATTGCTGCTGGTTCTCGGTTGCACCCGACCCGAAGTCGAGGCCTTCCGCCTGCGGCCCGCGCCGGTCAGCGTGGTCGTGGTCCTACCCACGAACCTTGCAGATCGAGGCTTCTTCCAGAAGGAGTACGCCGCCGCCCTCCGGGCCCGGCTCGCCACCCGTTTGACCGTGGTGACGGAAGGCACGAAGCCTCCAATGGGAACCGTCGAACTCCGGGTGGATATCCAGGACATCTCGCCCGCGCCCGGTCACCCGAGTCCCGCCGCCATCGGCGTCGCCACTGGGGTGACCGTAGGTGCCCTCAGCGCTGCCTCCGGCAACCGGGGCTGGGGTATCATCGACGGCCTGTTCTGGGGCCTGTGGGTGGGCGGCAGCGCTTCGGCCCACCAGGATCGCATGCAGCATCGTCTGGGCTATGTGCCCGAGGCGATCCGGGCCGAGGCCAGGCTCGTGCAGCCCGGGAACCCTGAGCCCCTATGGGTCGATACCATCGATCCCCGGGAGGTGGTGGAGGCCATGGATCCCCTTCCGCGGGGTTACCGCGATGACGATGGCCGCATCCGGGAAGAGGAGGCCAAGGGCTTCGCCCGGGTTGTGGTCCAGAAGCTGTCCTCCTACTTCCACCTGACGCGCTTCACCGAGGAGCGGTACTACGGGGACCCTGGCTACGGCCCTGGCGACGCGACCCCCGGCCCTGTGGAGCCGCCGTCTCCCCCTCCAGTGGAACCACCGCCACCTCCGCCGACCAATCCACCGCCCCCGCCGCCGATCAAACCACAGCCCCCACTTCCGACCAATCCACCGCCCCCGTCTCCAATCAATCCACCGCCCCCGCCACCCCTTCCGCCGGTGCCAGAACCCCCTGCCAAGCCGACAAACAACTGATGGAAGCCCGCGTCATCCGCTGCTCCGGTTGCGGCGCCTCGGTGCCGTTCGATGCCCCGCAGTGCCCTTACTGTCAGGCCCAGCTGGCCACCGTGGCCTGTCCTGCCTGCTTCGCCCTGGTGCCTCTCGCAGCCAGCCACTGCCCGGCCTGTGGCGCGGCCATGGCCCCTCGGAAGGTCGCGACGTCGGATGGCGCGCCCTGTCCCGCCTGTGCGACACCCCTGGCCGCGGCCAAGGTGGGCGATCTGGAGGTGCGGGAATGTCACGCCTGCGGCGGGCTCTGGCTGGACCGGGCTGTGTTCGAGCAGCTGGGTGCCAGCCGCGAACGCCAGGGGGCCGTGCTCGGCGCGCTGCCCTCGCCCACTGCGCCGCCGGTGGTGTCCCTGGAGGCGATCCAGTACCGCCCCTGTCCCGCCTGCCGCCAGCGCATGAACCGCGTGAACTATGCCCGGCGTTCCGGTGTGGTGCTGGATGTCTGCAGAGAACATGGCATCTGGTTCGACCAGGATGAGCTGCGCCGGGTGCTGGCCTTCATCTCCGAAGGCGGCCTGGATCGGGCCCGGGAGCTCGAGATCGAGGAACTGAACGAGGCCAAGCGTGCCTCCGTGCAGATCCCCGAGCACCCTGCTTCATCCACCGAGTTCGCCCAGCAGATGCACACCGGCCCGCACTGGCTGGGGGCCGCGGGGCTGGCCTGGCTGGCCGCAGAGGTGGCGGAACACCTCTGGAACAGGGATTAACGAAGGTCCGGGGCCCAGCGAGGCCTACTCGCGGAACAGGAGTTGATCCAACCCGCGGATCAATCCTTGCACTTTCAGCACCCGCTCGGCGGCGAGCAGGGTCCCGGCCAGATAAGGGCGGGCGCCGGTTCCGGCGTCGTGACGGATGGCCAGGCGCTCGTCCGGTAGGCCGAACAGTGTCTCGAAAGCCAGCGTGTAGCCGGGCAGGCGGATGGAATGGATCTGGGTACCCGCCACGCTGGCTCCCCGGGCCTCTTTCGGTCCGAGCAGCTGTTCGACCGGCTTGATGATTTCATTCTTCCGCACCCTCGCCAGGCCCTCCGCCAATTCCTGGGTGGTGCCGCTGGGGACGTCGGGCTTATCGGCCTGGGCGTAGTCCAGAATCTCCCAATGGGGGAGATAACGGGCGGCAATGAGGCTGAAATGCTTGGCCAGGGCGGCGGTGATGGAGAAGTTGCCTGCGGCGATGACCCCCAGTCCCTGCGCCTCGGCGGCTTTCTCGATGTCCTGGAAATCTTCTGACGAAAGGCCCGAGGTGCCGATCACGCCTGGCACGCCCTGGCGCAGGGCCGTCAGGACATGGTCCTTGACCACCGTCGGATGGGAATAGTCGATGAGGACATCGGTTCCCGCCTTCAGGGCTTCCGCGACCGTCGCGGGAACGGGGAGGCCCAGCGGGGTCCCTCCGATCGCCAAGCCCAGGTCCAGACCCGCGCTCCTGCGGGCCACGGCGCCTGTGAGCTGAAAGGCATCGGAATCCCGGATGGCAGCAACAAGCGCTCGGCCCGTCCAGCCGGTGGCACCGGCGAGGCAAACCCTGACTTTTCCCGTCATGTCTGCTCCAGACCAGTTCGTCAGAGACCTCTGGACCCTGGATCACCCCGCCTGCCGCACCAACTCAGCAAATTTTCGCGAATCCAGGCTGGCGCCGCCGACGAGGCCACCGGCCACTTCAGGGATGCCCAGCAGCTCGGGGAAGCTCTCAGGGGTGACGCTGCCGCCGTAGAGGATGGGCACCTGGCACTCGGTGCCGGCCAGGTGCCGGTTCAGCTCGCTGCGGATGAATCCGTGCGCCTCCAGCACCTGGGCGGCCTCGGCGCGGCGGCCGGTGCCGATGGCCCAGACGGGCTCGTAGGCCACCCAGAGGGGACCGGGGCCGGTCTCGGCCAGAATGGACAGCTGCTGTCGAAGCACGTCCAGGGTCTGGCCTGCGTCCCGCTGGGTCAGGGTCTCGCCGATGCAGAGCAGGGGTAGCAGGTCCCACTGCCAGGCGGCCTTGACCTTCTTGGCCAGGGCCGCATCGGTCTCGCCGAAGAACTGCCGGCGTTCGCTGTGGCCGAGGAGCACGCCCGAGCAGCCCGCGTCCCGCAGCTGGGGCATGGAGATCTCGCCCGTGAAGGCGCCCTTGGCCTCCGCATGCCCGTTCTGCCCGAAGACCCGGATGCCTTTCGCCCCCACCAGGCCACTCACCAGGCTCAGCATCGTGAACGGCGGAGCAATCCCGATTTCAGTTCCCACCTCGGGCGCGCAGCGCCCGAGCAGATCCTCACAGAATGTTCTAGCCTCACCCAACGACAGATTCATTTTCCAGTTGGCGACGACGCAGCGCATGGGCAACCTCACTTGGAGAGGGCGGCGACGCCCGGGAGTTCGAGACCGCTGAGGAATTCGAGACTGGCGCCGCCACCCGTGGAGACATGGCTCATGCGGGCCGCAACGCCCGCCTTGTTCACGGCGGCCACGCTGTCGCCACCACCTACCAGCACGAAGGCGCCGCGATCCGCGGCATCCGCCAGTTCTTCGGCCATGGTCAGCGTGCCACTGGCGAATGGGGCCATCTCAAAGACGCCCATGGGGCCGTTCCACAGCAGGGTCTTCGCTGCGCGGATCTCCGTAGCGTAGGCTGCGACGGTTTCGGGCCCGATGTCCAGGGCCATGCGGTCGGCGGGGATGTTCTGGTCCACTGTGATGGCGCAGTCCGCATCCTCCTTGAACTCCGCGGCGGCCAGGTGATCGAGGGGCAGGAGCAGGCGAGTGCCCTTGGCAGCGGCCTGCTTCAGCAGGTCCAGGGCCAGCTCCAGCTTGTCTTCTTCGCAGAGGCTCTTGCCGATCTGGAAGCCCTGGGCCTTGAGGAAGGTGTAGCTCATGGCGCCGCCGATGAGGATGGCGTCCGCCTTGCCGAGGAAGTTCTGGATGAGCTCGATCTTGTCGCTCACCTTGGCCCCGCCGAAGATCACGACCAGGGGTTTTTCAGGATGGTCCGTGACCTTTCCGAGGGCCTTCAGTTCCTTCTCCATGAGGAAACCCGCGGCTACACGGGCCTTGGGGAAGTGGGCGACCATGCCGCTGACAGAGGCATGGGCACGGTGGGCAGAGCCGAAGGCATCGTTCACATAAGTGTCGGCCAGTCTCGCCAGGCTGGCGGCGAACTCATCGTTATTCTTGGTCTCGCCCTTCTCGAAGCGGAGGTTCTCCAGCAGCAGGACCTGCCCAGCTTTCAGGGCCGCGGCCTCGGCCTCCACCGAGGCTCCGACCACATAGCTCGCCATGCGGCAGTCGAAGCCCTGCGACCTCAGCCAGGCGGCCACGGGAGCGGCGCTGTAGGCGGCCTCGAAGCCCTTGCCCTCGGGTCGACCCAGGTGCGAGGCCAGCACTACCGAGGCCCCACCGTCGAGCAGGAACTTCAGCGTAGGCAGGGTCTCGCGTACGCGGGTGTCATCCGTAATGCGGCCCTCCTTCAAGGGCACGTTCAGGTCCGCCCGGAGGAAGACCCGATGGCCCTTCACATCGAGATCACGCACTGACTGGAAGCCCATGGCTGCTCCTAAGCTCGTAGATGACCCATTCTGACGGAAGAGAGCGTTCGCAGCTATCGGGTCTCAGCTATCAGCCACTGAGGGCTGCCCTCCGCACCTTCTCGAAGATGCCGATCCAGCGGGGGCTGTCCTTGGTGAAAGCCTCACCGGAGTAAGTGCCCATGATGTGGCGGAGGCGGAGGCCCGCGTGAACGGCCATCTCCTGCAATTCCAAGGGAGGGTAGAGCCGTACACTTTCCATGACGTCCCGCAGCTCGCCCGTATCCCGGTGCATGAGCACCATGCGCTTCACCAGGCGGTTACCCTCGATGGACCGGCGGCTCTGGGCTCTCACAGCCCCGCGTTCCACCGTGTCTTCGGAAAGCAGGGTTCGGGCCACCAGATCGACGTTAAGGTAATCCATCACCAGCACCCCCTGATGTTTCAGCAGGCCTCCCAGATCCATCATCAGGGCCCGGTTCTCGGTGTCCGAGAAGTACCCGAAGGGCGTGAACCAGAGGCAGATGCCGTGGAGGGTGCCTGCCTTCACAGGAAGTCGGCGCATATCTCCTCGGAGCAGCCAGGGGCGCAGGCCGGAGGGGACCATGGCAAGCAGCGTTCTTGACAGGTCCATGCCAAAGGCCAGGGGGTTGACCCGCCGCAGGATCTCCAGATGCCGGCCCGCTCCGCAGGCGAGGTCGAGCACGGGACCTGTGGTCAATTCCGGAGCCAATTGCAGGGCCCGGCCCATGGCGATGCGAGCCTCCTCCTCATCCCGGTGGGAATAGAGCAGGGCATAGTCCTCGTCAAACCATGCTTCAAACCATTCGGCCAAGGCGGCGCCTTTCCAACAATCCAGAGTACTCCCGGGCGGGGATTGGCTCCATGCGGAAATCGGGCCTGCCACCTCGGGTAGAATGGAAATTGCAAAGGAATCCCATGCAACGCCCTGAACGCCTGGAAGACCAGGTCCACTTTCTCCTTTCGACGCTGGTTCAGCGTGAACTCCGGGATCCGGAGCTGGGCTTCGTGACACTCACGGCCGTCCGCCTGTCGCCCGATCGCAGCGTGGCCAAGGTCTATTTCACGGTGCTGCCGGCCAACGGGGGCGACCAGGAGGCCCAGGATGGCTTCACCCGCAAGGCCCTGGGCCGGGCGGCTGGTTTCCTCCGCAGCCAGTTGGCGGCGCGGCTCAAGATGAAGCGCGTGCCCGAACTGCGATTCTTCCCGGACGGCACCCTCGAAGAGGGCAACCACTTGGAGACGCTCCTCTCGGAGATCGAGAAGGAGCGGGCGGCTAGGCCCGTGGAACCGGAACCGGAAGCCTGAATGGTTGAAACCGGCGTTCATCTTGTCCACAAGACTGTGGGACAGAGCAGCTTTGATGTGATCCGCGGCTTCAAGCGCCGGGCCTTCGAGGCGGGGCAGAAAAAGCTGGCTCTGGGTCACGGTGGCACGCTGGATCCCTTTGCGGAGGGTCTGCTGCTGGTGCTGGCGGGCCAGGCCACGCGTTTGATGGAATTGATGCACCCCCTGCCCAAGACCTACATAGCTGAGGTGGCCTGGGGCCTGGAAACCGATACCTGCGACCTGCATGGCAGCCCTGTGATGGAGGCGGTGGCCGCACATCTGGTCCCAGATACCCTGGATGCGGCGCTGGCACCCTACCTGGGCTGGACCGAGCAGATCCCACCCGCCACCAGCGCCAAGAAGATCGACGGCGAGGCCGCCTACAAGAAGGCCCACCGGGGCGAGGAGGTGGTGATGAAGCCCTGCCGGGTGTTCATGCTGTCAGCCCGCTGGCTCGCCCACGACTTGCCGCTGCGCAGCACCCTGGAGCTCACCTGCCGGGGCGGCTTCTATGTGCGCAGCCTGGCCCGGGACCTGGGGCGCGCCCTGGGTTGCGGTGCCCATCTCAGCGCTTTGCGACGCACGGCCATCGGTCCCTGGGGCGATCCCGGCGAAGGTCAGGAGCGGCTCCTGACCGGCGCAGACCTGTTGCCCTGGTGCCCGTCCCGCCTGCTCACCGATGAAGAGGCCAATCATCTCAGCCACGGTCGCGCCATCCCGACAGGCGAGCCCGCGCCTGCGACCTGGGCCATGCCCGAAGGCTTCCCCGATCCCGGCGCCCCCCTGCGCGCCCTGCACGAAGGTCGCCTCGTGGCCCTCCTCAAGCCCACCGAAGATGGCCTGCGCACCTTCGCGAACCTGCGGGGCGGGCTGTAGAGCAGAGAGATTGCTGGCCTTTGTTCTTCGTCTACAAGCTCAATTCTGAATGGGCACCCGCGCCGCCAGATCATCAATAACCTGCAGCATCTGCTGGCACTCTTCGCAACTGGTGTTGGGTGTGCCGCAGGGGAAACCGTCGCCCTGCATGCCCAGGCAGCGGGGCTGCTGAATGAAGCGCATCAGCTCGGTCAGGAGGCCCGAGACCTTCGAGCGCAGCGGACTGTCGGGGATCTCCCGGAGGGCCATGACGATCTTCCATTCCTCGGCGCTGAGGGTGGTCTGGATGGCGGTATCCGTCATGGCTGCCTCCGAAATGAATCAGTTGCTGAGCGCTTCCACGGACTTGATGCCCCAGGCGAAGGCTTCTTCGTTGAGGGGGATCAGGGCGCATTTGTCCTTCAGGGCCACGCGGATGGCCGTGAGCATGGTCTCTTTCGGGAAGATCCCCGTGGCGGCCTGAAGCGCACCGAGGGCCACGATGTTCTTCACCACGGCCTTGCCCAGATCGGTGGCGATGCCCGTGAAGGGCACGGGGAAGACCTTGATGCTGGGATCCAGCTCGGGGGCGTCGGACACCACGGAGCTGTCGTAGATGACATAGCCGCCCTTGCGGACCGTGGGGCCGAACTTGGCCAGACTCGGGGCATTGAAGGCGATGAGCACCTGGGGATCCGGTGATCCGGGGTTGAGCACCTCCTCCTCGGCCACATGCACGTCGGCGTAGGAGGTGCCGCCGCGGCTCTCGGGGCCGTAGCTGGGGATGTGCGTAGCGTCGAAGCCTTCATTGATGGCTGCGCGGGCGATGAGCATGGCGGCGGTCTGGGCGCCGTCGCCGCCGGAACCGGCGAGCTTCAGCGAGATGTCATGCGGCGCGAGCTGCGTGGGGAAGCCCTGGCAGTGGCGCGTGGGATGCTCGGAGGTGGCACCGGTCAAGCTGAGGATCTTCTCACCCTGGAAGCTGGGCGGGTTCCGCTTGAACCAGGGCTCGACCGTGAGGTCCTTCTTCACGCCGAGGGGGTACACGGGCTCCATGCTCTCCTTGACCCACTTCTCCGTTTCCTCGGGGGTCATCTTCAAGTGTGTGGGGCACTCGGCCAGCACCTCGATGAAGGAATAGCCCCGACCTTCCACCTGGAGCGTGAGGGCCTTCTGGATCGCCTTCTTGGCCTTGATGCGCTGCTTGGCATCGAAGAGGGCCACGCGCTCGACGTAGATGGGCCCGTCTAGGCCCGCGATGATCTCGGCCATCTTCATGGGTTGGCCGTTGTACTGGTTGCGGCCCGAAGGGCTGGTGGTGCTGGTCTGACCCATCAGCGTGGTCGGGGCCATCTGGCCGCCGGTCATGCCATAGATAGCGTTGTTGATGAAGATGACGGTGATGGGGGCGCCCAGCTGGGCGGTGGCGATGGTCTCGGCAAGGCCGATGGAGGCCAGATCGCCGTCGCCCTGGTAGCTGATGACCACGCTCTCGGGGTTGGCGAACTTGTGGCCGAGGGCGACCGCGGGCGCCCGGCCGTGGGCGGCCTGGGTATTGCCCACATCAAAGTAGTAGTAGAGGAAGACGGAGCAGCCCACGGGACTGACAGCCACCGTGCGGTCCTGGATGCCCAGGGCATCGATGGCCTCCGCCAGGAACTTGTGGGCCAGTCCGTGGCCGCAGCCGGGGCAGTAGTGGGTAGCGTGGCCCTTCAGGCCCTCGGCATGGGAGTGGCGCTCGAACTTGTCATAGATGACGCTGGACTTGCTCATGCGCGGACCTCCTTCTTTCCCAGCACCTGGGCCATGATCTCGTTCTGCTGGGGCAGGACACCGCCCATGCGGCGGACGGATTCGAGTTCGGGGAACTGCCGGATACCGGCCTTGCTCAGGGCCAGGCGGACCTCATCCTCCAGCTGGCCGGCACTAGCTTCCACCACCACGATCCGGTCGGCGCCATGGATGGCGGCCTTCAGCTCCTCCACGGGGAAGGGCCAGAGGGTGATGGGCCGGAAGAGGCCGGCCTTGATGCCCTGATGGCGAAGGTCCTGCACGGCGCCCTTGGTGGTGCGGGCTGGCGTGTTGCAGGCGATGAGGACCACCTCGGCGTCGTCGCAGAGGAAGCTCTCGGCGCGGGCCTCCACCTTCATGGCTTCGTACTTGGCGTTCAGGTGGATGTTGTGGGCTTCGAGATCGGTCTCGGTGAGGAAGATCGAGGAGATGAGGTTCCGGCGGTGCATGGCGTCGCCGTAGACGGCCCACTTGGGAATGCCGGGCTTGATCAGGGCTTCGGGCAGCTGCACTTTCCCGGTCATCTGGCCCAGGTAGCCATCGCCGAGGATGACCACCGGGTTGCGGTACTTGAAGCTGAGCTCGAAGGCCAGCATGGTGAGGTCCAGCATCTCCTGGGGCGTGGAAGGCGCCAGGGTGATCGCCTGAGTATTGCCGTGGCCGAGGCCGTGGCAGGCGAGCTTGATGTCGGACTGTTCGGGCGCGATGTTGCCCAGGCCAGGGCCGCCGCGCATGATATCCACGAAGACACCCGGTAGCTCCGAGCCGATCATGTAGGAGACACCCTCCAGCATCAGGCTGAAGCCCGGCGAGGAGGTGAAGGTCATGGTGGGGAGTCCCGCGCCTGCGGTGCCATACATCATG
>CAIYNT010000147.1 GCA_903927605.1 uncultured Holophagaceae bacterium | reverse complement strand
CAGCAGCCGCCCTGACCGTCCAACCCTTCTCCATAACCCTGGACACCAATAACGCTCGACTCGCAGGGCAAGACTTTGCTGAACTGTGAAGGTTCATCCGAGCTCCTCTGAAAGCTGTTTGGTCGCACTTTCAGCTTCCCAGAACACCTCGGATGAACAACCTGATTGGCACTTACAGCTAGTGCACCGGCATCGAAATAGTGGAACCATGGAGGTAGACTGCCGGTGCACTTCCATGGGGGCATGGCCCCCTCTGGCTGGTGGTCACGCAAGGCGTGCCCACACTGTCACCCCCTGGGGCAATGCCGCGCCCCCAGCCCCCTGCCCCCTGCCACGTGTGGCGACACGGGCTGGCTATGATGTCGCCATTTCGATGCCGCCACACTAGGTTTCCTGGGTCGCCCTGAGCCGACCTCTGCCCGCATGCGTGATCCATCTTTCGCTCGCTCCAAAACACAGGTCGCACACCGGCGTCCTGCGTTTTGGAGATAGAAAGAGACCGCCCTATTTCTTCTTCCACGGCCTTGGGGTCCGATCATCGGCGAATTTGGCCGCGGGTTTCTTGGTGGTAGCCCGGTCCTCCCAGGCCTTGCGGGGAGGGGTGGCGGCGCCAGGCTTCGGCTTGACGTAGGGGCGGGGTTTTTCGTCGAACTCGCTGCGGGGCTTGAAGCTGCCGTCGGGGCGGGTCTTGGAGAAGGCGGAATCCGGCCGGGGCGAATCACCACGGCTGGCGTTGCGCTCTGCATAGGTGCGCTGGGCGCGCGGGCCGCCGTCCTTGCGTTCACGCGCCAGATCGAAGCGGGACTTGACCTTTTTCTCGGGCTCGTTGGGCAGTTCGAAACCCGAGGCCTGGTCGGCTTGGACGAGGCCCAGCAGGCCCGCCACGAGGCGGACGGGGTCGGCGTCCTTCAGCATCTGCGAAGCCTGCTTCAGTAGCGCGGCGCTGGCGGCGCCCTGGATGCCGTCCAGCAGCTTGGCGGCCTGGGCTTCGCGGATCTCTGCGGGCGTGGGCACGGCGCGCCAATCCAGGGTGAGACCGCCGCGGCGGCTCCAGGCCAGCAGGATGCGGCTTTCCTTCCAGCCCACCAGCGCCATGCTGGTGCCCTTGGCGCCGGCGCGGCCCGTGCGGCCGCTGCGGTGGATGTAGCTCTCCAACTGCGTGGGGATGCCCATGTGGACCACCAGCGGCAAGCCCTCGATGTCGAGGCCCCGGGCGGCCACATCGGTGGCTACCAGATAGCGCAGCTTGCCGTCCTTGAACTGGCCCAGGATGCGGGTGCGGGTGGCCTGGGCGAGGTCGCCGTGCAGGAAGGCCGCGGGCAGACCCGAGACTGTCAGCTCCTCGGCGACCTCCTCGGTCTGGGCCTTGGTCTTGGTGAAGATCAGCGCGGAACTGGGCTGATCCTTTAGCAGCAGGTTCACGAGGGCGCGCACATGCTGGTGGTCCGGGGCCAGCACGGGGGTGTGGGCGATGTCGGCGTGGACGGCGTGCTCACCGGCCTCGGCGAGCGAGATCTGGACCGGGTCCTTCAGGAACCGCTTGGCCAGCTTCGCGATGGGGGCGGGCAGGGTGGCCGAGAACAGATAGGTCTGCGGGCCCGCGGGCACCTTGGCGAGGATGGTCTCCACGTCCTCGAGGAAGCCCATGTTGAGCATCTCGTCGCACTCATCGAGGACGATCATGCTCACGTGGCTGAGATCCAGGGTGCCGCGGTTCATGTGGTCCATCACACGGCCCGGCGTGCCCACCACCACGGGTGCGCCCATCTGCAGGGACCGGAGCTGCGGCTGGTAGGCCACGCCGCCGACGAGGTTGGCGATGGGTAGCTTGGGCACCAGCGTGTGCAGTTCGGCGCCCACCTGCTGGGCCAGCTCCCGCGTGGGCGCGAGGATCAGGGCCTGGGTGTGACGCTCGTCGGACAGACGCTGGAGCAGGGGCAGGCCGTAGGCCAGGGTCTTGCCCGAGCCGGTGCGGCTCTGCACGAGCAAGTCGCGGCCTTCGAGCCCCTGCTTGATGGTCTGTTCCTGCACGGGCATGGGGATCTCGAAGCCGCGTTTGGCCAGGGCGGCCAACAGGGCTTCGCTGCAGCCTAGGGCTGCGAAGGTCGTATCACTCACTGGTATCTCCCGGGGCTATCCCTGCGCGAGTGTGCCAAGTGGCAATCTCTGTTGGCGGACAGCGCCAGCCGGGAGGGGCCCAAACGGCTATCATCTCTCGAAATACGTTGAAAAACAAGGGGAAAGGGTGGGGGCATGCTCTGAGGTTAAGATCGTCCTATGACGACGCTCTTGCTCATCCGCCATGGCATTGCCGAGGATCCCCGCCCTGGTCAGAAGGATTCGGACCGGGCCCTGACCGAGGAAGGTTGGCGGAGGACGCGGGCAGCCATGAAGGGTCTGGTGGCACTCGGATACGTGCCCACGCGAGGCTTCAGCAGTCCCTACCGGCGTGCGGCGGAAACGATGCGGTGCCTTCAGGAAGCGGCCGGGGCCTTCCCCATGGAGACGCGGGTGGACCTCATGCCCGATGGCCGTCCGCTCCAGGTGGATCTCTGGTTGCGGGGGCTCATGGCCGAGGCGGGGAGCGGGGACGTGGTGGCCCTCATCAGCCACCAGCCCTTGTTGAGCGAACTCGTCTTCCACCTCACCATCCGCAGTGTGGAAGTGAAGAAGGCCGGCTGCACGGTCCTTCGCTGGCAGGACGGAGCGTGGCTCTTCGAACGGCAGCTTTCGCCCGCTGAACTACGGGGCTGAGGTGAGACCGCATCCCACCTTCGCGGCACTTCCCTCGGGCCTGAAGCTGCACTACCGCATTCAGGGGAACCCTGGCGGTCCCTGGCTGGTTCTGCTGAACGGCCTGCTCTCGGACACCACCATGTGGGCAGGGGTGCTGCCGGGGCTTGCGGACCGCTTCCGCATCCTCACCTTCGACAGCCGGGGGCAGGGCCGCTCCGACGCGCCGCTGGATGGCCCCTATGCCACCGCGTCGCTGGCTTCCGATGCCTGGGATCTGTTCGAGGCGCTGCGCGTCACCCGGCCCTGGCTCATCGGCTTGTCCAACGGCAGCGCCCTGAGCCTGGAACTGCTCAGCACGCATCCGCAGGCCTTCCCCGGGGCCGTGCTCACCAGCGTCATGGCCCACTTCGATTTCGCCATGAACCTCAAGGCCGAGCACTGGGCCCGGTGCCTGGAGGTGGGCGGCCCGCTCATGCAGTTCGATGCCGTGGCACCGTTCCTGTGGGGGGATCGCTTCCTGGAGGCCCGGCACGGCGTTCTGCGCGCTTACCACCAGGTCGTGACCGGCGCCGATCGGCCGCGGCATGGCAACCTTCACCAGATCCGGGGCACCCTGGGCTGGGACATCCGGGAGCGGCTGGGCCACATCCAGGCGCCGGTGCTGCTGCTGAGCGGCGCCGAGGATCTGCTGACACCACCCTGGAAGTGCCTGGAGACGGCCAAGAGGATCCGGGGCTCCCGCTTCGAGGTGGTGCCAGGCATCGGCCACGCCTACCCCGTGGAGGATCCCAAGGGCTTCGTGGCCCGGGTGCGGGATTTCATAGCTGAAGGGAGGCCGGGTTTGGCCGATACGTAATTCTGACTTATCCTGTCAGCATTCCCGAGCCACTCCTGACTCGCCCTACCCCTGAGGTGACCTATGGCCACCCCTTCTCAGCCCCCGGCCGCCCTGAGCTTGCAAGAGCTCAAGGAATTGTCCATCGGCAAGCTCGCGGAGCTGTCGAAGGCTCTCGAGATCGAGAACCCGCTGGCCATGCGCAAACAGGAGCTGGTGTTCCGGGTGCTCCAGGCACAGGCCGAGCGCGAAGGCCAGTTCTTCTCCGAAGGCGTGCTGGAGGTGCTGCCCGAGGGCTTCGGCTTCCTGCGCAGCCCCGATCAGAACTACCTGGCCGGCTCCGAGGACATCTACATCTCGCCCAGCCAGATCCGCAAGTTCAATCTGCGTACCGGCGACACACTGTCCGGCATGATCCGCGCGCCGAAAGAGGGTGAGAAGTTCTTTGCCATGCTGCGGGTGGACGCGGTCAATTTCGATCCACCCGAGTTCGCCAAGGAGCGGATGCACTTCGATGATCTGGTGCCGCTGTACCCCAAGCACCATCTGCGCATGGAGCGTGACCCTCAGGAACTGAGCACCCGGGTCATGGACCTGATGACGCCCCTGGGCAAGGGCCAGCGCGCCCTCATCGTGGCGCCACCGCGCACCGGCAAGACCGTACTGCTGCAGAACATCGCCAATTCCATCACCGCCAACCATCCGGAAGTCTTTCTCATCGTGCTGCTCATCGACGAGCGCCCCGAGGAAGTCACGGACATGGAGCGCAGCGTGAAGGGCGAGGTGGTATCGAGCACCTTCGATGAGCCCGCTACCCGCCATGTCCAGGTGGCCGAGATGGTCATCGAGAAGGCCAAGCGGCTGGTGGAGCACAAGAAGGACGTGGTCATCCTGCTGGACTCCATCACGCGCCTGGGCCGGGCCTACAACACCGTGGTACCACCCAGCGGCAAGGTGTTGTCGGGCGGCGTGGACAGCAACGCCCTCCAGCGGCCCAAGCGCTTCTTCGGTGCGGCCCGCAACATCGAGGTGGGCGGCAGCCTTACCATCATCGCCACGGCCCTCATCGAGACCGGCTCCAGGATGGATGACGTGATCTTCGAGGAGTTCAAGGGCACCGGCAACAGCGAGATCGTGCTGGACCGCAAGCT
>CAIYNT010000146.1 GCA_903927605.1 uncultured Holophagaceae bacterium | reverse complement strand
GCCTGGTTGCGATTCAAATCGTGACCAGGTCCGGCAGCGTCGACAGGTCGGTGACTTCGCCGTCTGGTGTGGCGGGGATGCGCTCGGGGACCTGCCCGAAGCGGTTGCACCACAAGACTCGGAGCCCGAAGGCCTTCGCCGACCAGGCATCCCAGCTGTTGGACGACAGGAAGCAGATGGACTCCTTCGGGAGGCCAAGGTGTGTCGGCGCCAGTTGGTACACGCTCGGGTGCGGCTTGAAGACACCGACCTGCTCCACGGAGAGGATGGCGTCGAAACGGTCGGCGATGCCTGCATTTGACGCGGCCGCCGCGAGCATGGCCGGTGTGCCGTTGGAGAGGATGGCGAGTTTCATGCCCTTGGCCTTGAGACGCGCCAGCATGGCCGGTACCTCGGGGTAGGCGGAGATGTGCAGGTACAGGTCCATCAATCGACGGTGCAAAGCCGGATCCTCCAGGCCCAGGCTGGCCATGGCGAAATCGAGGGCCTCGCCTGTCACCTGCCAGAAATCGGCGTGCTGGCCGGCCAATCCGCGCAGCCAGGTGTACTGCAGTTGCTTGCTCCGCCAGAGGTCCGAGAGCACCTGCCAGCGTTCGCCGAGGGCATCCTGGGCTCCGCGCGCCACGCTGCTGATGTCGAAGAGCGTGCCGTAGGCATCGAATACGCAGGCGGACACTTGGTCCAGATGAGGTGGCGGCGTCATGGCGGGCCTCTTTCAATTCAGTCTATTTGATCGCCTTGAGGGCTTCCTGCGTGGCTTCCAACAGGGCCTCGGGACCTACGGGGCGCCCGGTGGCTTTCATCATCCAGAGGTCCGGCGTCAGTCGCCCCTGGGTGGCCATGCGCTCGAAGGTCGCACCGAGTTTCCCCGTCTTCTCGATCTCACGCTCGATCTGGAACGCGATCATGTGGCCGATGGGATAGTTCGGCAGGTACAGGAAATTGTTGATCATGTGGCTGTAGATGCCCAGCAGCACGCAGTCCTTCTGCCCCAGCACGGGGGCGTAGTAGCGGTTCCAGATATCCCGGGAGATGCCCAGCACCGCTTCCTTGAGCTGACCGGGGGTGGCCGCCGGGTGGTCGTACATCCAGTGCCAGACGGCCATGTCCACCAGGCCGACACCCGCGATCTCGTAGGCCCCCCAGAAGTCGTTGAGGGTCTTCTCGGCCAGGGCCTTGGCATCCGGCTGGGGCTGGCCCAGCAGCTTGAGATCCTGGGCTTGGAAGACAAATGCCAGCGCTTCGGTGAAGCCGGTGTTCGGCACGCCCTTCAGCAGCCAGTGGTCCACGTTCACCAGGGAGAAGGTCTGCTCCACGTTGTGGCCCATCTCGTGGACCGCGATGTTGAAGCCCTTGTAGTCCATGCCCTCGCTGCCCACCCGGGTGCGCAAGTGGGCGTTGTCCGCACGCCGCTGCGCACCCATGGCGTGGCCGGAGCCCCTGGCGGGATCCACCTCGATGCGGCTGGCCAGCCAGGCCGCGCGTTCCGCGCTGAATCCCAGTCCCCGGAGCAGGTTGGGGATGTCCGCCTTGTAAGCCGCCGCCGTCGGGTACTTGGCCTTGATCAAAGCATCCAGCTTGGCCTCGTCCAATCCCGAGCCGGGGCGGAAGCCGTTGTACCAGACATCGAAGGGTTCCAGCTGGCGACCCAGGCGCCGCCCGATGACGCCGGCCACCTGCTTCACGAGGGGACTTCCGCAGAGCTCCTCAAGCATCTCCCGCACCCGAGCCTCGGGGAGCTGGCGGTCCTCGTCAAAGCTCCGGGCGATGTAGGTTGGGGCGGTGGGACTGTAGGGATCGGCCTTCTGGACAGCCAGAAAACAGTCCAGGAGCACCTTGTAGCGGGTATCGGGTTCCGGCGCGGAACTGGGCTTCAGGTCCGAGGGAACCGGCCG
>CAIYNT010000145.1 GCA_903927605.1 uncultured Holophagaceae bacterium | reverse complement strand
GGGTTGTTCAATGGAATCACGGGCCAATTGTTTCCGACGGTTTCGCTGGTTTTCAAGCGTCCGCTCCAACACCAGCAGGAGGGCCGGAAGATCCAGTGGCTTCACCAGGAATTGTTCGGCACCAAGTTGAATGGCACGTACGGCAAGTTCGATCCTCGCATGGCCGGTAAGGAGAATGATTGGCACCCCGGCATCAATGGCTTTCAACCTTGGCAGCAGGTCGATGGCGTTTCCATCCGGCAGGGAATAGTCAAGAGTGACGGCATCATACACTTCGGTACGGTACCTGATCTCCGCTTCGGCACATGTTTCTGCTTCGTCCACGATGAAGCCGTGAAGCTCCAGGAAATCCTTTATCGCAAAGAGGATACTGTCATCATCGTCCACCACCAATATCTTTGCCTTCGCCATGGAGCCCTCAAGGTTGATCGGCTGATCGCAAAGGATAGGTCATTACCGAAGGCAGCATGAAATTGATTGTCATGCGTCCCTCAGGTCCAAGGTCGGCAGTAAGGGTTCCGCCATGGGATTCGAAGACCCGCCTAGCTCCTGGCAGGGTCAGGCGGCCCAGCCCAGATGTCCTGAAATAGAAGGGTTCAAATAAGCGGGCTGGATCCAGATCTCTGAATTTCAGGCTGGAAAAGTCTAGGCTTCCACAAATCACCACCCGGTCTCCTTGATGGCTTGTGGTGACGTGAAGAACCACGCGGCCCCCGGCTTCCTCCTGTTGCAGGGCAAAATCAATCAATCGCATGAATGCTGCCAGAAGGCCTTGTTCATCTGCGTTGAGGGCTGGCAAGGGGCTCTCGACCTGCAGTTGCAGGTCAACTTGGTTCCTCTCTGCGAATGCAATGTGATGTTCAATGGCTACTCGCAGAAGGGGTTCCAGTTCACGAACTGACCATGAAAATCGTCGCGGATCTCCGTACTCCCTCAATTCATCGTTGAAGGCACTCATCCGATCCAGGCTTCTTCGAATGTTTGCCCCATATTTCCTGACATCATCCAGATCAGCGAATCGGGCCTCGAAGGCATCGAGATTCGCCGAGATCCCAAAAATGAAACTGCCAAGTTCATGGACTAGGCCCGGAACAAAGGAAGAGGCGGAAGGAGCGCGAGGAGTGGCGCGAGTTTCCATACGATACTGGTCGGTCGACAAGAAGGTCTGGATATGGTCGGCCAGCAGTCTTAGGCCTTCCTGTTGGGCCACAGATAGTGTGAGAGAGGTGGGGGATAACACACACAGGGTACCGAGGACCCGCTGATAGATGTCCACCAGGGGTAGCGTTTCAATGATCCGGAGTTCGTGATCCTGCAGCAGGCGAGCCAACAATTCGGGTGTGGAACCTTGAAGCAGGATTGGCTCGATGGCTGCCATTTGATCACTGGTAAGCCCGCAATTGTCCCGATGCCAAATCCCCTTCTCGTCCTGCAACACCAAGGCCGTCAAGGTGCCGGTAAAGGCCGCAGCGAGGAGAACCCAGTCCCGCAACATGGCTTTGGAATGGGATTCAGTGAATCCATGCCGAGGGGAGATGTCGGGTTGGGATTGGCTCAAAGATGGACCGTTCAGGTTCATGGGGGTTTCCTCCATGGAAACCGATTCATAGGACAGATTGGCAGGCCAGGTCAGCGTACGGAAATAATCAAAAATAATCCACTCAAACAGGACGTCCCATCAGCGTCCCCCGGCATTGCCTGCCACGGAATTACCACTAATGACAACGGTCGGATCGTCTGAACAGTTCCAGATCCCGATTCCGGCATTTTGCGTCACCGTATTGTTTGTGATGCTCGAGTTGGGAGAGGCCGATATGTAGATGCCGCCGCCGGTCCAGGTAGTGTTCCCATTGAACATGAGCGTGCCGGTGACAGTGTTGCCACTCACTATGGTGTTGGCAGATTGCTCCATGATCATGATGCCCTGTCCCAACGTACCCGAAATCTTGTTGTTTGTGATGCTGACATTTCCAATGGAATGGCTCACTTTTACACCCTGCCGATACCCGCCGCTCACCGGGTCCACACCATTGCCAGCGACGGTGTTTGAATCGAAGACCGTATTGAGCACTCGAGGTGTGGTGTATGAGCTATTGAATCCACACTGGAATCCACTTCCTGCATTGTTCGTCAGGGTACAACCGGTTATCAACACATGGTTGACGATTTGCGAATTGTTCGGTTCGATATCGATTCCGCACTCCGGTTCGGTACCTCTCGTGTTTTTGAAAATTGAACTCCTCACTACTAACCCATCCACGCTGGTGACAGACAACCCCTGACGCCGGTTGTGATCAGCGATCACGTTGCACAGGGTCACGTTCGAACAAAGGTCCGTGACATAGAAACCATCTCCCCAGCATTCCTTTGTGGTAACTCCGTCCACCACCACTTGTTCGGAGTTGTTGATAGACAGGCCCATGCCCCATTCGCCGGTCGAACCCATATGGTTGGTGCGATCTCCTTGCAACGTTCCACCCTTGATAGTCACATGCTTGACGAAACTGACCGCGACAATGGCGTAGGTCCCTGATGAGTTTGGAATCGCCTTGAGCACTGCGCCTGGCGATAGGCTCATCGTCATGTTGCTTCCTAGACGGATGCCCGCGCTGCTCTGAGCCACGGCGTTCACGAGGTAAGTTCCGTCCGGGATCACCACCCTCCCCCCGGTTCCAGCCACTGCATTCACGGCACGCTGGATGGCGACGGTGTCATCGGCGACACCATCGCCTTTGGCGCCATAGGGGGCATTACGAACGTTCACCACCAACTTGGAGGCGGGTGCAGGGGCGCAGCCGTAATGGACCACGCCAATCGGCGAACCACCCCCTACAGGCTCCAGATGAGTAGCTACGGCTACCTTCTCCGGACCGGGGGTTGACGAGCTGCTTGCATCCATATCAGCCCGATCGATGCCGCCGGCGCTGAAGGCGACCAGCAAGCAAATCGTTCCAACAGCCAATGTTCCAAGCAATCGATACGGGTGGGCCCCAGCGCGCATAAGCTTCTCCGGCCTCTAGGACAGTCTAACATCTAGAGGAGTTGGGACATATGTTCAAAGAGATGGCGAAATGTCTGCAGAGCAAACCAGGCTCGCCTGGTGAATAGAATTTTACGGCATGGTTTTCAGGCTTGAATGGTAAAAATAATATATTTGCGCGCTAGGTCTAGAAAATTTATAAGATATTCATCTGGTTCGCATGAATTCTACCCCCGTGGATTTCCATCTCGGGTGGACTCATCGAGGACCATTGATCAATGGCATGTCTAGTGGAGGATTACCATGCGAATTGCCGTCATAGGTCTGGGCTACGTCGGCCTACCCCTTGCTCTGGAACTTGCGAAGAAGTTTCCCGAGACAGTAGGATTCGATATCCATGCTGCGAAGGTCGCCGAACTTCAGGGGGGGGTTGACCGCACCCGCGAGGTTTCGCCCGAGTCGCTCCGCTCGACGACCTTGAAGATGACTTGTGATCTGGAAGGCCTTAAAGGTTCGGATTTCTTCATCGTCGCAGTGCCAACTCCCATCGATGACTGGAAGCGACCCGACCTCACCCCGGTCATCAAAGCCAGCGAGACCGTTGGAAAGGTCATCGGCAAAGGAAGCATCATTGTCTATGAATCCACGGTCTTCCCGGGAGTCACCGAGGATATCTGCGGTCCCATCCTCGAACAGCAATCCGGATTGAAGTGCGGCGTGGATTTCAAACTCGGTTATTCCCCCGAACGAATCAATCCTGGAGACAAGGTTCATACGGTGGATCGGATTGTGAAGGTTGTTTCAGGGCAGGACGAGGAGAGCCTCCAGACCATCGCAAGAGTGTATGGCGCAGTCATCTCGGCAGGGATCCACAAGGCTTCCTCGATTAAGGTCGCCGAAACGGCCAAGGTGATTGAAAATACTCAGCGCGACATCAACATCGCACTCATGAATGAGCTCGCCATCATCTGCGAAAAGGTTGGAATCCGGACATCGGAAGTTCTTGCTGCGGCTCGAACAAAGTGGAATTTCCTCCCCTTTACCCCAGGACTCGTGGGGGGACATTGCATCGGTGTTGATCCCTACTACCTCACGACTAAGGCCGAAGAATTGGGATATCACCCGCGCGTCATCCTCTCGGGACGGCAGATCAACGACGACATGGGAGCCTACGTCGCCCAGAAGCTGGTGAAGCTCTTAATCCAGCAACAGATCCCGGTAAAGAACGCGCGAGTTGGCATCCTAGGACTGACCTTCAAGGAGGATGTGCATGACATCCGGAACAGCAAGGTGCCTGACATCATCGAGGAGCTTCAACAATTCGGTATTACACCCCTAGTCCACGACCCGATGGCCGATAAAGAAGAAACCCTGAAGGAGTACAGGCTGCACCTTTCCTCCTTTGCGGAGATGCGGGACCTGGATGCCATGGTTTTTGCGGTCAACCATCGTGTTTTCCTGGAAACTGGACTCGACGTCATCCTTGCAAGCCTGAGGCGGTATGCCGTGTTCGTCGATGTGAAATCGGCTTTCCCTCCGGAGAACTTCCCTCAGAACATTGCCTACTGGAGCTTGTGAGCCCATGCAGCTCGATTCCGTCCTCAGAGACTTGAAGGCTACCCCAAGAACGTGGCTCGTGACAGGAGTGGCCGGGTTCATTGGCTCTAACTTGCTGGAGGCTCTGCTTCAGACAGATCAAACGGTGGTAGGCCTGGATAATTTCGCAACCGGTTCCCAGGCCAATCTGGATGATGTGAAGAGCAGCGTCGATCCAAAAAGGTGGGGGCGATTCACCTTCATCCAAGGGGATATCAGGAACCTTGTGGACTGTCATCGCGCCTGCGAAGGCGTGGAGTATGTTCTTCATGAAGCAGCGCTGGGTTCAGTGCCTCGGTCCATCGAGGACCCCATCGCCACGAACCAGGCTAACATCGATGGCTTCCTCAACATGCTCGTTGCAAGTAGGGACAAGAAGGTGAAGCGCTTCGTCTATGCCGCGTCAAGTTCCACTTACGGTGACCATCCGGACCTACCCAAGCGGGAGGACAAGATCGGGCAGCCACTCTCGCCCTATGCAGTGACGAAGCTTGTAAACGAACTCTACGCGAAAGTCTTTGGAAACACCTACGGACTGCAAACCATCGGCCTGAGGTATTTCAATGTCTTTGGCCGCCGCCAGAGTCCCCATGGGCCCTATGCCGCGGTGATCCCACTTTGGATCTCGAGTTTGCTCCGCAAACAGGCCGTGTCCATCAATGGAGACGGTGAGACGAGTCGTGACTTCTGCTACGTCGAGAACGTTGTCCAGATGAATCTCCTTGCTGCCACCGCAGCTGAGCAGACCACCGTAGGCCAAGTCTACAACGTGGCGTTCGGTGGGAGGACGACCCTTAACCAGCTTCACGAGAAACTCCGCACGGCCCTAGCCCTGCACGATTCAGAGATTGGGAAACTAAAGCCGATCTACCTTCCCTTCCGAGCCGGGGATGTCCGTCATTCTCAGGCCGATATCGCAAAAGCCGCAGGGTTGCTGGGCTATGCCCCACAATTCGATGTGGATCGTGGCCTGGATGAGGCCCTGGACTGGTATCGAGCTCACCTCGGATGAAAGTAGCGGTCTTCGGGGGGTACGCCCCGTCCCTGTCTTGGTTTCGGGGCCCCATGATGCGGGCCATGGTCGAGGCCGGACATGAAGTGATCGGCCTCGCCCCGGGAGAAGACCCAATCGTCATCGAGGAACTCGCGGCAATTGGAGTGGGGTACAGAGCCATTCCACTTGGCCGGACTGGACTCAACCCAATGGAGGACCTGCGTACTCTGCGTGCCATCAAGACCACGCTCAAGGAGGTTCGCCCGGACCTCCTGCTGAGTTATACGATCAAACCCGCCATTTACGGATCCTTCGCCGCCGCGAAGGTTGGAATTCCACATCGACACGCCATGATCACCGGCCTTGGTTCCTCTCTTATCGGTGAAGGGTTCAAAATGAGATGCATGGCGATCGTGGCCAAGTGGCTCTATCGGTACGGACTCGCCAGGAATGAGGGGGTATTCTTCCAAAACCCTGATGACCATGCCTTCTTTGTGCAGAATGGGCTGCTGTCTCCCCAATGCCGGGTCACGCTCATCAACGGCTCTGGAGTGGATCTCGAGCATTTCTCCTATGCACCCCAGCAAACCGGCCCTCTGACCTTTCTACTTGTGGCTCGGCTGACTCGAGATAAGGGAGTGATGGAATTTGTCGAAGCGGCCCGAATCCTTAAAAAAAGACACCCGGATCTCCGATGCCAGCTTCTGGGCCCCTTCGATTCCAACCCCTCTGCTATTCAACCAAGCCAAGTGACAGCTTGGGAACAAGAAGGGATTATCCAGTATCTTGGAATGTCCAAGGACGTACGACCTCTCTTGGCAAAGGCGCATGTGGTCGTCCTTCCGAGTTATGGCGAAGGGACCCCCAGATCGGTCCTGGAGGCAATGGCCACAGGCAGGGCTGTTGTGACCACCCTGGCTCCAGGCTGCAGGGAGACTGTCCTTGAGGGAAAGACAGGCTATCTGGTGGCCCCTAAAAGTTCAATCGCCTTGGCTGAAGCCATGGAGCGATTTCTGTCAGATCCAACCTTGGCTGCCGACATGGGAACGGCGGCTCGAATCTACGCAGAGGACAAGTATGACGTGAACAAGGTCAATCTAGTCATCATGAAAGCCTTGGGACTTTGAGACAGGGGGATCACTTGGCGGCCTTATTCGCCGGAGACCCCGGGGAATGTTATTGCCGATTGGATCGGGACCCTGCAGACCATTTGCGTTTCCGGCAGGCTGCTAGGACTCATCGATCACAGGTATCTTGAATTGCCGTCTGGAGTGGTCATGCACATCGGCTTCCTAGGGCTCGGCAACATGGGCATACCCATGGCCCAAAATCTACTGGGAGCGGGACACGCTGTAACCGTGTACAACCGTACCCCTGGGAAGGCCAAGGCCCTGATTGCCGCGGGGGCCAAGGAAGCTACCTCTGTGCCCGATGCAGTGAAAAATGTCGAAGTAGTCATCACAATGCTCTCAGATGACTCTGCAGTAAAAGAGATCGTCTATGGTCCCAACGGCCTGCTTCAAAACCTCCCTCCCAAAGGCATCCATCTCTGCATGTGCACTCTTGAAGTCGGGACCTCCATGGGGCTGGCTTCGGCCCACGCACAGGCCAGTCAGGGCTATGTGGCGGCTCCGATCTTCGGAAGGACGGATACTGCGAAATCCCGTCATATTTGGATTGTGGCCGGGGGACCGGAGCCTCAGGTGAACCGATGCCGTCCGATCTTCGAGGCCTTGGGTCGGGGCTACACACGCGTAGGTCCCAATGCCGCTCTCGCCCATGCCCTGAAGCTAGGGGGCAACCTGCTCACGATAGCCATGGAATTGGCTGTCTCCGAGATTCTTACTTATGCCAAACAAGCTGGATTGCCTCCTGCGGATTTCCTCCGGTTCCTGAACACCGCCGTCTTCAGGGCCCACATGGTCCATGACTACGGGGGCGCGACAGAGCGCCCGTCCTTTGACCCAGAAGACAGGACCCTGGATCTGGCGGCTAACGAAATGCTGCTTCAGGCCGCGAACGACATGGGTGTCTCCATTCCGGTTGCAGATCTGCTCAACGCTCGGCTCCAGGCCGCAGAGGCCCGTGGTTGGGGGGAGCAAGACCTCACAGAGCTTTCCAATACCTGCCGCACAGAGACAGGACTGAATAGCACCTCCATCCCGGTCCCCGACCCGGCCCCCGATCCAATCACAACCCCCACCCCCATCCTGGCCCCCGCTCCCGAATCCAAGGCGCAGCCACAAAGTCCGCCGGTTTCGAGATCTTCTCGGCGATCTCCGCGGGAATCAAAAAAGATCCTCGATACGAAGGAAGCAAAGCCCCCGGAAGAGCAAAAGGCCCTGCCATTGCCACCACCGGTGAAGGAGAGAACACCTACAAGGCCCAATCCAGAGCCGACCACCCGATCAACCGTACCGCCCGACCCAACTCAAGTGCACTCGTCCAATGCCATCACAGCTTTAGAGGCTGGAGTCCGGGTGATGCTGGACCTGCACCAAACCAGCCATTTTGAAGTCATCAAGGGCCATGTATGGGCCTGGTCACAGGGGAAGTGCTACGAAACACCATGGTGCAGACTCGAAGAGGTCGAGTTGGCCTTCAAGCACATCCTGTTTCTGCCGATTAAGCGTCATGTCCTCCTACGCCCCGAGGCCGTCCAGGAACTTCGACCCACTTTTGGGGGCGGGGCGAAGGCCCAGGTCGGCGCTGGTTTGGAACTTGATGTCAACCGGGCCGCTGCCATACGGCTCAGGGAGTTGCTGGGGTGGTAATTAGGAGTTCTGAATACAAGAATGGGAAAATTGATTGACCATTTGTGAATCATGTAGTTTTTTAGACGGCATGGAATGATCCTCGGCCTGACCTCGGTTCTGCCTAAATCACCCTCACCCTGGTAACGCTCCATGACTGTGAACCCTGTGACCAACCCTATCCAATACGCACCCTTTGCCCCTTGGCCCTACTACGCTCCCGATGAAGTGGAAGCCGTGGCGCGGGTAATGGAAAGCGGGAAGGTGAACTACTGGACAGGGCAGGAGGCCCGGGAATTTGAAAAGGAATATGCCATCGCCTCAGGGTGCGAGAAGGCCATCGCCCTCTGCAATGGCACCGCGGCCCTGGAGTTGGCCATCCATGCCCTGGAGATTCCTCCGGGCTCCGAAATCATCACGAGTCCCCGGACCTTCATCGCCAGTGCAAGCTGTGCGGTGATGCGGGGTTGCGTCCCAGTTCTGGCGGACGTGGATCCGGTGAGCCAGAACATCACCGCCGAGACGATCGAGAAGGTGATCACGAAAAGGACCAAGGCCATCATCCCGGTTCATCTTGGCGGATGGCCTTGCGACATGGATCCCATCATGGAACTGGCGGCACAACATGGAATCAAGGTGATCGAGGATTGCGCCCAAGCGAATGGCGCAACCTACAAAGGCCGACCTGTTGGCAGTCTCGGTCATGTAGGTGCCTTCTCCTTTTGCCAAGATAAGATCATCACAACCGGTGGCGAAGGCGGCATGCTGACCACCAACAATTCAGACCTCTGGCACAGGGCCTGGAGCCTCAAGGACCATGGCAAGAGCTGGGATGCGGTCTACCAGCCTCACACCGGGCATGGGTTCCGATGGCTTCATGATTCATTCGGGACGAATTGGCGCATGACTGAAATCCAGGCGGTCATCGGCCGCAGCCAGTTGAGAAAGCTACCGGAGTGGACCCGCATCCGCCGGGAGAACCTCCGCCGATTGAACGAGGCCCTCAGTGCCTTCAGGTGCATCCGCACAACCCCCACGCCCCCTGAGATTGGCCACGCAGGCTACAAGGCCTACGTATTCGTTCGCCCTGAACAACTCCGGGAAGGCTGGAGCCGAGACCGCATCATGGAAGAGATCAACGCCAGGAACATCCCGTGTTTCAGTGGGAGCTGCAGTGAGATCTACCTCGAGAAGGCCTTTACCCAGAGCGGCCTCGGTCCCCCGAATCGCCTTCCCGTGGCCCGGGAGCTGGGCGAAACCAGCCTGATGTTCCAGATCCATCCGACGCTCACCGAGCAGAACTTGGATGATGCCATCGCCGTGTCCTCCGAAGTGCTTGGGAAAGCCTCTAGATGATTCGATGGTGACCTCCTCCCGCCCTATGTATCAGTTCACCAAGCGGGCCCTGGACCTGCTGTACGCTCTGTTGCTCCTCCCCCTCCTGGGTCCCGTGATGCTGATCGTCTGGGTTCTCGTGAGGGTGAGGATGGGCCGGCCGGCTCTCTTCAAACAAGTGCGCCCAGGTCTGCATGGGCGACCCTTCGTGATCCACAAGTTCCGCAGCATGCTCGATGCCAATGACGCGGTGGGAAATCCGCTTCCAGATAAGAACCGGCTTACCTCATTTGGGCGACGGCTCCGACGATCGAGCCTGGATGAACTCCCCCAGATATGGAATGTGCTGAAGGGGGACATGAGCTTCGTGGGGCCTCGGCCACTCTTGATGGAATACGTGCCCCGCTACACTCCCGAACAGCGTCGACGACTCGATGTCAAACCAGGGATTACTGGCTTGGCCCAGATTGCCGGCCGGAACACCCTGGGCTGGCAGGATCGGTTGAACCTCGATGTGAATTACGTCGATCAAGCTTCCTTGCGCCTGGACCACTTGATTCTTCTCCGCACCTTGAAAAAAGTGATCCGTGCGGAAGGTGTGCCTTCAACGGGGCTGGACCCGAATGAGAAATTCCAGGGCACCCCTCCTCCCGACTCGATGCCTGCAGAAAGATCTGAAAACGGCCCATCAGCGGGGGTTTGAGATACCGAAGTCTTGACAAAACTGGCCACTAGAAGGGCACAGGGGGCATTGTCGCCGTGCGGCGACAGAACACTCTTTGGGCTGGATTGCTTCGACCTTCTCAGGTCTGGTTTGCGAAGACCAAAAGATGAAACCCAATGACAAGATGACCATCTACCTGGAAACAACCATTACACTGATGTTCTGATGAGCTCTCCCGGATCAGATCGCCCCCCATCCGTGAACAAGGCAATACCTCGCGTTCCTGAATCCCCGGAGCGTGATCCTGCCATGGGCTCTCCCGCTGACTCCAAGCCAACCCCGGGCACGGTCCCGGTCGAGGAGTCAAACCAGTGGGTTCTGGTCGTAGAGGATGAGCCTCTGGCCCGCCTGTCCATCCGTGCCGCGCTTCTGAAGGATGGGTTCAAGGTGCTCGAGGCAGAAAGCGGCGAGGAAGCTCTTGGTCTCTTCGATCGGAGCCCCTCCCCCGACGTGGTGATCCTGGATATCGGGCTGCCTGGCCTCAATGGCTTCGAGGTGTGCCAGAAGATCCGCGAGAAACGGGAGGATACGGCGATCTTGATGCTCACGGCCCGGGCTGATCCTGCGGACAAGATCACCGGCCTGACCCTCGGCGCTGACGACTATCTCGTCAAGCCCTTCAACCCCGGCGAACTGGTGGCACGGATCCGGGCAGTGCTCAGGCGCTCTGCACAGCGGTCCCCTTCGCTTGAACCGCTGGTCTTCGGCGAGCTGTGCCTGGAGTTCCAGTCCCAGAAGGTCTTCAAGGGCGGCGTGGATGTCAACCTTTCGCCGAGAGAGTTTGCCCTTTTAGCCGCTCTCCTTCGGCACCCGGGTCAAGTCATGTCCCGGGAACAGCTGGGTAAAGAGGTCTGGGGTACGACCCAGCGCGGCAATGCCAGGGCCCTGGATGTGTTCGTATGCAAACTCCGCGAAAAAATTGAAGATGATCCGGCCCGGCCTCATTACGTCAGGACTGCTTGGGGTGCGGGCTACGTCTGCGGGTGACGGCCGACCCTCCATTGGTATCAGCGCGCCGGCCTGGACGTGAGGCGGCTGTGCTCGGAATCAAGGATTACCCCAGCTTCCAGTAATCCTGATCAATTGAATCAAATTTAGAGTTTAATGATCTTCGAGGCGGCCATGCAGCATGTTCCATCCCCCACGAGGCGTGCCATCGAGCGCCTGCCAGCGCACCTCCGGCGCTACGTGGTGGACCAGGACCACGGGGCCTACACCCCCAGGGACCATGCGGTGTGGCGGCACATCCTGCATAGGCTCACGAAACAACTGAAGGACACGGCCCATTCCAGTTACCTTTCGGGCTTGGCGGCCACGGGCATCAGCCTCGAGCGAATCCCCAGCCTCGACGAGATGAACGAGAAACTGGAGGCGCTGGGTTGGTCCGCCGTGGGCGTCCGGGGTTTCATCCCACCCGCCGTGTTCACGGAACTGCAGTCCCTGGGCGTACTCGCCATTGCCGCGGACATCCGCAGCCACGAGCATATCGAGTACACCCCCGCGCCTGACATCGTTCATGAGAGCGCGGGCCACGCGCCCATCCTGGCGGATCGGCGCTACGCGGCCTACCTGAAACGCTGCGGCGAAGCGGGGTTCCAGGCCATCGCCTCAGTGGAGGATCAGGCGGTCTACGAAGCGATCCGCAACCTCAGTGTGGTGAAGGAGGACCCCGCTGCCACGGCAGAAGAGCTCCACCTGGCTGAGGAGCGCCTCCGCGCCGCCAGCGCCAGCCGCCGCTACGTGAGTGAAAGCACGAAAGCCAGCCGCCTCTACTGGTGGACCGCGGAATACGGACTGGTGGGCGATCTGGTGGATCCGAGGCTCTACGGTGCTGGACTTTTGAGCAGCCTGGGGGAAGCTGCATTTTGTCTTACGGCAGCAGTGGGGAAGTTGCCCCTCAGCCTGGCCAGCACAGACACGGAGTACGACATCACGCGCATGCAGCCCCAGCTCTTCGTGGCGCGCGACTTCGATCACCTGTTTGAGGTGCTGGATGCTTTTGAAGCCACCCTCGGCTGGCGACGCGGTGGTGATCACGGCCTGGAGGAGGCCCTTCGCGCCCGCACCGTGAATCACCTAGTTCTGGATGGTGGGCTGGAACTCACCGGCAAAGTGGTCGCGCGGATCCCCGCTCGGGGCCCGTTGGCCCCGGGCCTTTGCACAGCCGTGGCGCGGCTGGAAGGGCCCATCCAGGTTTCGCGGAACGGCCAGGCCCAGGAACGGCCCTGGAACGGTGAGGCCCTGGTGGCCTTCGGAAGAGGCTCCCTGCCACCTCGCGGTGCCTTCAGCCTGGACCTGCCCTCGGGGCTCTTCCTCACGGGCTTCCGCGTAAGCGAATACGAAGTCATCAACCTGCGGGGCCACCAGGACGGGCGCCCCCTCGACCTGCCCAGTTGGGCCCTCCTCTTTCTGAGTGCGGGACTGCCCTCGGTGGCCGGCGGGCCGGCCGACCCCGGTGCCTGGGACGCCTGGTTCGGCGATCATGCCGCCCTGACCGAAGGCGAGGCCGAAGCCCAGGCACGGAGCCGCAAGGCCATGGCCCTGCCCGCAGAAGTGGCGGCTCTTTACGCGGAGACCCGGATCCTGCGGGAGGGCGGACGGATCGACCAGGACCGTCTCGCTGTCCTGAAGTCCCGGACCCTGAACCACCCCGCCGAGTGGTTGCTGCAGGCCGAAGTGGCGGAATTGGAGGCGGGGCGATGACCTGGATTGAATCGGACGGCCAGCTGGTGCGGTCCATCAAGACGCCGGATTTCATGACGGCCTTCAACTTGGTCAGCGCGATGGTGGGGCCCGCCGAGAAGCTGAACCACCATCCGGACATCGCCTTCGGCTGGGGCTATGTGCGAATCATCCTCACTACCCATGACTCGGGGGGCCTCACCGAGCTGGACCATCGCCTGGCCGAGGCCATCGACGTGGCACTTAACCCTTTTGGCCTATGAGCTTTGCCAGATTCTGACCTGTCTATCCGCTGAAAGTTCCGGTATTCTGGAATGTCCATCGAGGAGTCCCTTGCCGAACCCCTGCCGCCCCCACTGCCCTTCAACACCCACGCCACCCAAAACCCTCCTGATGATCGTTGCCGGAACGCTCAGCCTTGCCTTGGCATGCAGGTCTGAACAGGTATCCCACTTCCGGGTCCCCAAGGAGGCACCCTTCTCCCAGGTTGGCCCCAGGCCGGCCATGCCACCCCAGCCCATGGGAGAGCGCACTGGAGAATCCGGCAATGGTCCCGGCGCCACGCCCAATATGCCGCCGCCACCCACGCCCAAGGCTTCCCTGAAATGGTCCCTGCCCAAGGGCTGGACCGAAGCCCCGGGCGGGGGCACCATGCGCTTCGCCACTTTCACGGCCCCCTATGCCGGCAAGCTGGAGGCCACCGTGGTGGTGCTGCCGGGCCCGGCAGGAGGCGAACTGGCCAACGTCAACCGCTGGCGCGGGCAGATCGGTCTCCCGCCCATGGACGAGACCGGGCTCGCCAAGGCCCGTGAGGTTCTGAAGACGAAAGCCGGTGCCCTGAACGTCTACGACTTCACCAGCGAAGGCCAGGCCAAGAGCCGCATGGTGGCCGGCTACATCAGTACCCCCGATGGCAGCACCTGGTTCCTGAAAATGACCGGGGATGCCACACCCGTGGCCAAGGCCAAGTCCGATTTCCTGACCATCCTGGGGAGTGTCCGCCTTGATTAAGACATATGCCTCGCGGATCTGGACGTACTTGAAGTCCCTCCAATTGACCATCGTTCTGCTCGCCCTCCTCATGTGCCTGGTGGTGCTCTGCACCCTAGCGCAGGTCGAGATGGGCACCCAAGGCGCTGTGAACGCCTACATGCGCAGCTTCATCGTGTGGCGGCAGTTCTCGGCCCTGCCCTTCCCCCTTCCGGTCTTCCCCGGCGGTGCCCTGGTGGGCCTGCTCCTCACCATCAATCTCACCGGTCGGACGCTCGAACTGAAGCGGACCTGGGCCAAGTCCGGCCTGTGGCTTGTCCACGCGGGCCTGGTGATTCTGTTTGCGGGCGAGTTCGTGGCCGGCATGATGCAGGTGGACACGAATATGTCCATCGAGGTGGGCCAGACCGTCAACTACGTCCAGAGCTACAAGAACGCCGAACTCGCCCTCATCGATGTCACCGATCCTGCCTGGGACGAAGTCTACTCAGTGCCGGACACGCTTCTGGCCAAGGGTGGTGCCATCGCCATACCAGGCACGCCCATTACCTTGAACGTGAAGCGGTACTTCCCCAATGCCGAGTTGAGCAACCTTGCTCCCGGTGCACCGCCTTCGCTGGCGACCGCGGGCGTGGGCACGGGCGTATCTGTCGTCGAACAACCCGTGGTCTCCGCCGATAACGAGATGAACCAGACCGCTACCTTCGTCGAGCCGGTGGCCGGGGGCCACAGCTACGGAACCTGGCTGACCTCCGTGGCCCTGGGAGCACCCCAGTCCTTCATCCACGAGGGGCACAACTATGTGCTCAGCATGCGCCTGCGCCGCCAGTATCTGCCCTACGCCTTCACGCTGAAACAGTTCCGGCACGATGTCTATCCCGGCACCGACATCCCCAAGAATTTCTCCAGCCTGGTGCAGGTGATGAATCCTTCGCGGAACGAGTCCCGGGAAGTGCTCATCTACATGAACCAGCCCCTGCGCTACGAAGGCAAGACCTTCTACCAGGCGAGCTTTGGCAAGAACGACACTCTGTCCGTCCTTTCCGTGGTTGAAAATCCCGGCTGGCTGCTCCCGTATGTGTCCTGCGTGCTGGTC
>CAIYNT010000144.1 GCA_903927605.1 uncultured Holophagaceae bacterium | reverse complement strand
GTCTGGATCATCTGGTGCTCGCCGATGGCCTTGCCGAAGGAACGACGGGTTTTAGCGTAGGCCACACTCTCGTCCATGGCCCGCTGGGCGATGCCGAGGGCCTGGGCGGCGATGCCGATGCGACCCCCGTCGAGGCCGCCAAAAGCCACCTTGAGACCATCGCCGAGTTTCCCGAGGAGGGCATCCTCGGGCACGAAGGCCTCTTCCAGAGTGACCATCACGGTTTTGCTGGAGCGCAGGCCCATCTTCTCTTCGGCGCGACCCATGATCACGCCAGACTGGTCCGCGTCGAGGATGAAGGCGCTGATGCCTTTCTTGCCTTTGTCTGGATCGGTGCGCGCCATGATGATGAAGTAGCGGCCCACCCCGCCATTGGTGATCCAGGCCTTGGCGCCGTTCAACCGCCAGCCGCCGTCCACCCGCGTGGCACGGGTCTTCAGCGCAGCGGCGTCGGAGCCCGCGTCGGGCTCGGTGAGCATGAAGCCACCCAGCACCTCGCCGCTGGCCAGGGGTATCAAGTACCGCTGCTTTTGCGCTTGAGTTCCAAACGTGAGGATGGGCGCGCAGGCCACAGAGTTGTTCACGCTCATGGTCACGGCCACGGAGGCGTCGGCGTAGGCGATCTGCTCCAGAGCCAGGATGTAGCTGAGGAAATCCGAACCGCCCCCGCCGTACTCTTCAGGCACGGTCATGCCCAGGAAGCCCATCTCGCCGAGTTTCTTCAGGATGTCCTGCGGGAACTCGCCGCTGGCGTCCCGGGCCGCCGCGCCCGGGTCGATCTCCGCCATCGCGAAATCCCGTGCAGCATCGCGGATGGCAGACTGATCCTCAGTGAACTGGGGGAACATGGGGACTCCGGAGAATGTCTCAGGGTAGCAAGCGGGGCGATGAGTCCGAACCCATCGCCGCCCGGGATGACACGGATCACAGACTGCGGTTGGCCTGGGCCTTCTCCCGACTGGGCGGCCCCTCCAGGTCTGCGATCACCCGGTCAGGTCAGGAGCGGGAAGCGCAGGATGAATCTGGAGCCAAGGCCCGGCTGCGATTGGACTTGTACGGTGCCGTTCGCGTGTTCGAGCAGGTACTTGACCGAGGCGAGACCAAGGCCGGTCCCCTTGCCGGGAGCCTTCGTGGTGAAGAAGGGCTGGAAGATGCGGGCTTGGATATCTGGTGTCATCCCGGAACCGGTGTCACTCACTTCAAGGTTGACCTGTGAAGGGACAGCCTTGGAGTCCACCCGAACCTTCAGTGAGATGGTTCCACCCTCAGGCATGGCGTCCCTGGCATTACCCACCAGGTTCACCAGGATTTGTTCAAGGTGGCTGCGCGAGGCGTAGATGAGCACTGGGCCATCGCCCAAGTCCATGCTCAGGATGGTGCGACGAGTGAGCATCATGCGGAGGAGGCTTTCCAGGTTGGATACCTCGGCGACGAGATCCAGGGGCTCGTGCCCTTCCTCCTCTTGTCGGGCGAAGGCCATGAGTCGCCCTGTGAGGGCGGCGGACTGATCCGCGGCCACAAGGATCCGGTCCAGATCCTCGGCGGAGGGGGGCTGGTCATCGTCCTCCAGGCGCATCCGGGCGAGTTGGGTGTAGCCCCGAATCCCCGCCAGGGCGTTGTTCAGGTCATGAGCGAGGCCGGCGCCTAGAACTCCCACTGAATTCATGCGTTCCGTACGGAGCAGAAGTCCCTGAAGTTCCTCCAGAGAACGGGTCCGGTCCACCACCCGTACTTCCAACTGCTCATTGGAACGTTGGACTTCTCGGAGCAACAGAAACTGGCGGGCCAACAACAGGGCACTGACAGCCAGAAATCCGATGACCTGAGGCAGGAGATACTCCCGGTGCCGCAGAGCAGAATGGAAGAGACCGGCGCCTACGGCGATGAAGGGCAGATACAGGAGGCCCTCCACCATCGGGAAGCGCAGAGGTGGCTCATCTGAGGGCACTTCCACTGGAACACGTGACCGGGCTGCCAGCCCGAGGATGATGGGAATCCCCAGCACCAGGCCGAACAGTGGCGACGGCTGCATGACCGAGTCCTGATCGTAGAGGTAGGGGCGTGCCAAGAAAATGATGGCTGCCAGAGCTACCGCCGCCCAAAAGATCCAGCCCAGAGGACCTGTGATCCTTCGGGGGTCGTCGGCGAGAAAGTAGCTGGTGACTCCTCCCACGATGGCCATCCGGATTGCCAGGATCGTCATGCGGAAAAAGGTGGCTCCCTGGCCCTGATCCAACACCTGCCAAAGCGCCGCGGTCCAGATGAGGAGGAACAGGGAACCGGCGAACAAGAAGCTCCCAAGCAAACTCATGAGGTGATGGTGCCTATGAGTCGAAGATCTCAGTGGCCAGCTCAGGATGGCCCAGGCCTGGAGCACAGCGACCAGCACGAGAATTCCAAAATACAGGATCTCCATTCCTGACACCTGGGCCATGGGTGCGGGGGTGAAGATCATCAGGATGTTCGAGGCCAGGACACCGGCAATGCTCAGTGCCAGGAGGCGCCAACCCCGCTGTTCCGGACCTGGCTCCCGGGCCCTTTGAAGCAACAGGATAAAGGCGACCGTGTTGCAGAACCCGAGGCTCAGAACGATGACCGGTTGGACGTGCCTCAAGGGCAGGGCAGACACCAGGGCCCCGAAGGCTGCCATGACCAGCAGAGCTCCCGCCAAGAGCGTCAGGGTCTTGGGTCTGGCCTGGGTCGTTACGTCTGAGACCATGAAATATGGAACCCCGCATCAGCGTGTGGGTGATGGATCGGATGATCCCACGGCCAGCCTGAGGAATGGAATGGCGGGTTGCATGCCCCAGCCCTGTTCTCTATTCGCCAGAGCGGGTCTCGGTCAAGTCTGGAGCGCGCTCCGCAGGAGCTTGAGCGCGGCCTTGGACCCCTCCCACTTCATCCGGTCGAAAGCCTCATCGAGCCCACACCACAGGAACTCGCTGTGCTCGGTGGGCTCCAGGCGCACGATGGCATCCGGCGCGGCCTCCATGGAGAAGCAGATCTCCGTGTTGAAGCGGGGCTCGGCGTCAGGGAAGCGCACGATGGTGGGATCCACCCAGAAGCTGTGGGAGAGACCCAGGGGGCGTAACGTGCCGGAGAGGCCGGTCTCCTCCATCAGCTCCCGGTGGGCGGTCTGTTCCGGCGTCTCGCCGGGTTCCATCATGCCCGTGACACTCTGCCACCAGAGCCCGTGTTCCGGGCGCCGCAGCATCATGAGGATCTCGGGGCCGTTCACCCCCCGGCGCCAGGTGAGGGCCGACACGCTGCGACTGGGCGCTCTCGAGGGCAGGAGGTCCAGGGCCAGCTGCTCGATGAGGTGGGCCTGGAGCCGGTCTGCGCTTTCCTCCCAGGTCGGGGCACCCTCACCGAGGAGTGAAGCCAGGCTGCAGACGCCCTTGTCGGTGAACCCGCAGGGGGTGATCCAGCGGAAGTGCTCCAGATTGGGTCGCACGTTGAAAGCGATGCCGTGGGTGCTGATCCAACGGCTGAGGTGCAGTCCGACGGCACCGAGCTTCTCCGGACCCCGCGGCGTCTCCACCCAGATCCCGGGTGCGCCCTTGAGACGTTCGGCCACAACCCCAAACTCCGCCGCCGTGCGGATCATGGCTTCTTCCAGCCCACGGACGAGCCGGCCTACGTCCTCCCGACCACCGCGCAGGTTGCAGATGGGGTAGACCACGATCTGACCGGGGCCGTGGTAGGTGACCTCGCCGCCACGGTCCGTGCGGTGGACGCTCACGCCCTGGGCGGCCAGGAAGTCCTCGCTCATGTGGATGTCCGCACGCGTGGCGTTGCGGCCCAGGGTGAACACGGGATCATGCTCCAGGATCACCAGCTGATCCGGCCGGTCTTCCTCGTTCACGTAGTCCGCGAGGGCCTTCTGCAGCCGGAGACCCGCCGGGTAGAAGACCCGTCCGAAGCGGCGGAGCTGGGCAGGGCGGAGGACAGTGAAGCCGACAGCAGACATGGATCGAGTCTACCGCGGCCACTCTGTGATCTCAGTTTCCTCTCTGATCTCTGCGGGGGCTTCCCATCGGCCATGATGGTTGTATGGCAACAGTGGTCGTGGTGGGCGGGGGCGCAGCAGGGCTGGTGGCGGCCTGGCGGGCGGCCTCGCTGGGTCATGTGGTGACCCTGCTGGAGGCCAATGGACGACTGGGCGTGAAGCTGCGCATCAGTGGTGGCGGCAAGTGCAACCTCACCCATGAGGGCCCGCCCAAGGCACTGCTGGCCGCCTTTTCAAAAGCGCAGGGCCGCTTCCTGCGCCCCTCGCTACATGCCTTCGACAATGGGGCGGTGCTGGCTCTGCTGTGGCGGGAAGGCGTCGAGACCTACACCCGCGACAACGGCCGGGTCTTCCCCCTGGACCGTCCGGGCAGTGCGGCTGCCGTGGTTGCCGCCCTCGAGACGCTGGTGCGAAGGGCTGGCGTGGAGATCCGCACCGGTGCCCGCGTGACGGGCCTGAGGGGCGGTGCACCACGACTGGAAGGGCTGCTCCTGGATGAGGGAGCCGTCCCAGCCGATACTTACATCCTCGCCACGGGCGGTGCCAGCTATCCCGAAACCGGCACCCGGGGTGAAGTCCTGGGTTGGCTGAAGGGACTGGGCGCGCCCGTGCGCCCCTGGTTTCCCGCCCTGGCCCCGATCCCGCTCCAACGCCCGCGTCCCGCCTGGGAAGGCGTGTCCCTCCGCGGCGGGGAACTGCGCCTGAGCGCTGGATCCCATGGGCGTCGCCTCGCGGCCTTCGCCGGGGACATCGTCTTCACCCGGTCGGGCATCAGCGGGCCCGCGGCCCTAGAGCTCAGCCAGGCCACCGAGGGGGCGCGCCGCGATGGCCTGGCCTGGTTGGCCTATGCCTCCGTCCTGCAGTCGCCCGAGTCCGTGGAGGCTGCGCTCCAGTCCGAACGGCGGTCGAATCCCCGCCTGCAGGCGGCTACCTGGCTCCGCCGGCATGTACCCGAGCGGCTTGTCGAACCGCTGCTTCAGGAGGCAGGCATGGATTCCGGCCTCATGCTCAAGGATCTCCCGAAGGCTGGACGCAAGACCTTGCTGGACCTGGTGACAGGCCTGCCTCTTGGGGCACCCCAGGCGGTATCCCTGGCCCGGGGTGAAGTGGCCGCGGGGGGCGTGGAGCTCGCGGGCGTGGATCCGCGCACCATGGCCCTGCGCGGGTGGGAGAACCTGCGCGTCTGCGGCGAGCTGCTGGACATTGACGGCCCTGTGGGTGGCTACAACCTGCAGGCCGCCTTCAGCACGGGCTTTGCGGCAGGAACCCTGGTCTGAAAAATCGGGCGCATGTCCGAAAAACAAAAAGCCCGGTGTGATCCGGGCTTGAACGGAAGGGCACGTGGGATTCAACTCGCGAGGCTCACGCGGCGGAGACGGCTGGGTGGGGCCTCGAGCTTCTTGGCCAGGGTGTTGCGATGGATGCCCAGCTCCCGGGCCGCGGCGCTGTGGTTGCCCTCATGGGCCGCCAGGACTTCCTCCAGGTACACCCGCTCGAACTCGCGACGGGCGAGTTCCAAGGGGATGCCGCCACGCACCATTTCGGCTACGAGGATTCGCAGCTTTTCGCGCATTCCATCTTCTCCAGGCAACCGTTTCAGGAGATCGAAGGTAGCACCGCGATGACGCAAGGGAAAGGCCTCGTGATAAGTTTGTAACGAACATGCAACCTGTGGAAAAGTTTGTGGATTGCCTGTGCAGGCCGTGGGAGACAAGGTGCGCAAAACCAAGCTCGTGATGACATTGGGACCAGCCCTCATGCAGGGAGACCGGCTGCGGGAAGCGCTGAAGGAGGCCGATGCGGTCCGCCTGAATGCCAGTCACGGGGACCCGGATTCCCGGGCCGAGGCTCTGCATCAGGTCCGGACCCTGGCCCTGGAACTGGGTCGCTCCATCCCCGTGTTCCTCGATCTCCAGGGGCCCAAGTGGCGCATCGGCCTGCTGGATGCGCCCCTCGATCTGGTCGAAGGCAGCGAGGGGGTCTTCTACACACCGGGAATGCCGGTCCCGCAGGGCTTCGCCTGGGCCGCGCCCCTGCCGCATCCGGAGCTCTTCGAAGGCTCCGAGGTCGGGCAGCACTGGCTGCTGGATGATGCGGCCATCACCGTGAAGATCGTGGACAAGGGGCTTGACCAGCTGAAGGCCGAGGTGGTCCTCGGTGGGCCATTGAAGTCGCGGAAGGGCATCCATCCCATCGGCATGGACATCGCCATGGATCCGCTCACGGAGAAGGATCACATCGATATCCGCTGGGGCGTGGAGCACCAGGTGGATCTCTTCGCCCAGAGCTTCGTGCGGCGGGCCTCCGATGTGCAGCAGCTCCAGGCCATCATCCATCATTTGGGCGGCACCCAGCCCATCATCGCCAAGATCGAGCATCCCACCGCCTTGGCGCACCTGGGCGAGATCCTCGAGGTCGCCTGGGGGGTGATGGTGGCCCGCGGCGACCTGGGTGTGGAGCTGGGGGTCGAGCGGGTGCCGGGCTTGCAGAAACAGATCATCCGGGCAGCGCGCAAGGCCCTGAAGCCTGTGATCACGGCGACCCAGATGCTGGAGAGCATGATCGAGCACGCCCAGCCCACCCGGGCCGAGGCCAGTGACGTGGCCAACGCCATCTGGGATGGCACCGATGCGGTGATGCTGAGCGCAGAGAGCGCCTCCGGGGCCCATCCTGTAGAGGCAGTGCAATGGCTGGCCCGCATTGCCGCCGAGGCCGATGCCAACGTGAAGCAGCGGGTCACCACCCTGCCGGCGGATCTGGCGGAGAAGGTCCTGGCCCGCACGGACATCTCGGTGGCCTTCGCCGCCTGCCGCACAGCGGACGAGATCAACGCCCGCTGGATCGTGGCCTTCACCGAAGGGGGCGGCACCGCGCGCATGGTGAGCCGCCTGGCCGGGCGGACGCCGGTGCTGGGCGCGACCGTGGACGAGGTGACGGCCCGTCGCATGGGGATCCTGCGGGGGGTGACCCCGCTCATCATTCCCCGCGTCTCCAGCACGGATGAAATGGTGGAGGTGGTGCGCGCCCTGCTCATCGCCAAGCATGATGTGGGCAGCTTCGATCGGGTGGTCATGACCATGGGCCTGCCCCTGTGGAAGTCCGGCACCACGAACACCATGAAAGTGATGACCTTCTAGAGGAGGACACCATGGGTCTCGCGCGACCGCTCCCCGGCGAACACTCTGAGGGTCTGGCGGCCTACATCGCCGGGGTCCCCGAAGGAGACATCCTGACTCTGCTGGAAGGCCAGATGGATGTAGTCGCCTCTCTTTTCGGAGGGTTGTCCGAGGCCCAGGGTGCCTACCGGTACGCCCCCGGTAAGTGGAGCCTCAAGGACCTGCTCCAGCACTTCTCCGATGCGGAGCGCATCTTCGCCTACCGCTGCCTCCGCATCGGTCGCGGCGACACCACGCCGCTGCCGGGCTGGGAGGAGGACGACTACGCCCCGCAGGCCCACGCCGATGCCCGGAGCCTGGCCGACCTCCAGGCGGAGTTCCGGGCCGTGCGGCAGGCCAGCCTGGCCCTCTTCCGCGGCCTTCCCGCAGGGGCCTGGGAGCGGATGGGCACTTCCAACGGCAAGCCTCTTTCCGCCCGCGCCGTCCCCTTCCTCGCCTACGGGCATCCGGCCCACCACCTGGCGGTGATCCGCGAGCGCTACCTGCCGGGGCTGAAGTAGCCCTTCCAGCCCTCGAGCGAGGCCGTCAGCCTCTCAAGCTGCTCCACCTCCGTGGTACGGAAGCGGCTCACCAGCTTCCAACCCTGAGCCACCCTCTGGTAGCGGTGGAGCCACAGGAAGGGACCTTCCCAGTCGCCTTCGGGATCCGTCTTCGTCTTCACCAGGAAGGCGACCGTAGTCCAGGGTCCCCGGGCCAGGAAGCAGCGCCCCAGCTCCTGGAGGCCCGATTCCTGGTCGGATTCCAGCACCAGGTCGTCGAGATCGGGCACGATCATGGGAACACCTCGCCTACTCCACCCATCCTATAGCTCTGGAGGTCGCTTCATGGAAAAGCTCATGGGATTCGCCGGCGCCACCGTGGGCAGCCTGGTGGGCTGGTATCTGGGCGCCCTGGTGGGCTTCACGACCGGCGTGGTGTTGAGCATGGTGGGCACGGGGGTCGGGCTCTGGGCTGGGCGCTGGGCGACTCAGCGTTGGCTGGAGGGCTGAGGGCCCTGGAGCTTTTGCTGTCTCCATGGTTTTATTCCATCCATGCGCATCGAATGCATCGCCATCGGCACCGAACTGCTCACCACCCGGCGGGTGGACACCAACTCCGTCTGGCTGGGGGAGCGGCTGGCGGGGCTGGGGCTGGCCTTCCACCGCAAGAGCGCCGTGGGAGACCACCGGGAGGATCTCGCGGAATTATTCCGGGAGGCCCTGCAACGCTCGGATCTCATCCTCACCACGGGCGGTCTCGGGCCCACCTTTGACGACTTCACCAAGGAACTCTTCGCCGAGATTCTGGGTGCGGAGCTGGTGGAGGATGCCGCTTCCCGGGCGGACATGGTGGCTTTCTACGCCGCCCGCAACCGGATTCCGCCGCAGGTGAACTTCAAGCAGGCCCTCATCCCGGTGGGCGCGGAACCGCTGCGGAATCCCGTGGGCACCGCCCCAGGCGTGTGGTGGCAGGATCCGACCGGACATCCCGGCGTGCGGATCGTGATGCTGCCCGGCGTGCCGCGGGAGATGAAGCGCATGTGGGAGGCGCAGGTGGAACCCCGCCTGCAGGCCCTGGCCGGCAAGGCGGTCCATACGCTCCGGATGGTGGTCTGCGGTGTGCCTGAGAGCAACCTGGACGAGCGCACCCGCGAGGTCCGCGAGCGGCATGGCCACCTGGATTGGACCATCCTGGCCAACCTCACCCAGGTAGAGCTCCTGGCCCGCGGCCCGGAGCCCGCTGCGCTGGAAGCCGCGCAAAGGGACTTCGAGCCGGTGCTGGGCGCGGATCTGGCCTGCGTGGGCGAGAGCAACCTGGAGGATGCAGTCCTCGCTCAGATCCAGGCGAGGGGCGAGACCCTGGCGGTGGCGGAGAGCATGACCGGTGGCCTGCTGGCCTCGCGGCTCACGGCCATCCCCGGCGCCAGCCAGGCCTTTCTCGGCGGGGCCACGGTCTACAGCGTGGCTGCCAAGGCCGCCCTGCTCGGGCTGGAGCCAGCCTGGCTGAACGAGGTGGGCACCGTCTCGGAGGCCTGCGCCCGGGCCATGGCCGAGGCCGTCCGGCAGCGCCTGCAGGCCACCTGGGCCCTGGCCGTCTGCGGCAACGCCGGTCCGGGCGCCGAAGGTGGAGCCCCGGTGGGAGCGGTCTTCGTCGCGCTGGCGGGCCCCGACGGAACCACCGTGCGCACTCCGGTGCTGGCGGGCGATCGTGTGGAACTCCAGCTCCGCAGCACCGCCGTGGCCCTGGATCTGCTGCGCCGGGCGCTGGCGGCGACCCGCTGATACACTGCGTCCATGTCCTCGATTTCTGTGCCTTCCCTGGTCCTCTGGTGCCTCGGCGCCTTCCTGTGCGGCAGCATCCCCTTCGGGCTCCTGCTGGTGAAGCTGGCCGGGAAGGGGGATGTGCGGGCCCACGGCAGCGGCAACATCGGCGCCACCAACGTCAGCCGCGTGGGCGGCAAGGCCCTGGGCATCCTCACCCTGCTGCTGGACATCCTGAAGGGCTTCCTGCCGGTCTTCCTGGCCAAGCGGCTGGGGCTCGATGACACCGCGCTCTCGCTGCTGGCCCTCGCCGCTGTGCTTGGCCACATGTTCACGCCCTGGCTGAAGTTCCGGGGCGGCAAGGGCGTGGCCACGGCCCTGGGGGTGGCCCTGGCCTTCAAGGCCGCCATGGTACTGCCCGCCCTGGGCGTGTTCATCGTGCTGCTGCTGCTCTTCCGCTACGTGAGCCTGGGCAGCGTGCTGGCGGCGGTGGCCTTGCCGCTCATCCTGGTCTGGCAAGGTGCCGCACCCTTGGTTCTCATTCTGTGGGCCGGCTTGGCGCTGCTCGTCATCCTGAAACACCACGAGAACATCCGGCGCCTGCTGCAGGGCACCGAGTCGCCACTCTGGGGCGCGAAGAAGGAGAACGCTCATGGTTAGGGCCGATATCGGTGTCTTCGGCTCCGGCGCCTGGGGCACGGCCCTGGCCATCACCTGGGCCCGGAAGGGCGCACAGGTGGCACTCTGGGGCAATTTCCCCGACGAGATGGCCCAGATGGCCGCCACGCGGCGGCACCTGCGCTTGAAGGATGTCGCGTTTCCCGAGGGCCTGTCGACGTCGGACGATCCCACCGCTGCTTTCGCGGCGCCGCTGTGGATCTCGGCCATGCCCACCCAGGTGACGCCGGAGGCCTGGCGCGGCCTGCTGCCGCGCACCCCGAACCGCCCGGAGCTGGTGATCCACGTCAGCAAGGGCATCCTCCAGAGCACCCACCAGACGCTGTCGCAGGCCCTCACGGGCGTGCTGGACGTGCCCGTGGGCGCCCTGTCCGGCCCCTCCTTCGCCGACGAGGTGTCCCTGGGTGTGCCCACGGCCATCGTACTGGCGCTGCCGCCCACGGTTTCCGACGACCGCGCCAAGGCTCTGCAGGCCCAGTTGGCTTGCGACAAGCTGCGCATCTACCTCAGCCGCGACGTGGTGGGCACGGAGCTCTGCGGCGCCTTGAAGAACGTCCTCGCCATCGCCGCGGGCCTGGTGGACGGGCTGGGCCTGGGCTACAACGCCCGGGCGGCTCTCATCACGCGCGGCCTGGCGGAGATGGCTCGGCTCGTGGAGGTGCTGGGCGGCCAGCCCGCGACGGTGATGGGTCTGGCGGGCATGGGTGACCTGCTGCTCACGGCCACGGGACCCCAGAGCCGCAATCGCACCTTTGGCGAAATGGTGGGCAGGGGCCAGAGCGTGGACGCCGCCCGGGACGCCCTGGGCGGGCAGGTCATCGAGGGCATGTTCACCACCGAGGCCGCGCTCGCCCTGGCGAAAGAACACGGCCTCGACCTGCCCATCGCGGCCGAGGTGCTGCGCCTCCTCAACGGCGAATCCCCCCAGGAGGCCGTGCGGCGACTGATGACGCGGTCGCTCAAGTCGGAGTAGTTCCCAAGGTGTTCCTAAATAATCACCACCAAGACTCCAAGGCACCAAGAAAAGCAAACAACAGTGCTCATGTAGTGCTTGGCGGTCTTGGTGCCTTGGTGGTGAAAATTCTTTGATTCCGTTCGTCCCTCGTGAAGGTGAGTCACAGGAGTTACCCATGGCCGAAGCCTTCCGCTTCCGCATCCACCAACACGGTCCGGCCGGCTCACTGGTGTGGGAGGCCTTCGTGCCCGCGGAGCCGAAGCCGGGCTGGGTGCGCATCGGGTTGCAGGCCATGGCCCTCAACCACCTGGACCTCTGGACCACCGTCGGCCTGCCGGGCTATCCGCTCCCCCTCCCACTCACGCCGGGCAGCGATGGTGCAGGCACCCTGGATGCGGTGGGCGAGGGCACGGTGCTGCCGCCGGGCGTGGAACTGGGCGGCAGCGTGATGATTGCCCCGGGCCTCAGCTGCGGCGTGTGCCCGGCCTGCCTGCGGGGCGATGACATGCTCTGTGGCAGCTATGGCGTGCTGGGCCATGTCTGCGATGGGACGGCGGCCACGCACGTGCTGGTGCCCGCGGCGAACCTGCTACCCATCCCGCAGAACTGGAGCTTCGAGCAGGCGGCGGCCTTTCCGCTCGTGTTCCTCACGGCTTGGGAGATGCTCGTCCACAAGGCGGCTCTGCGGCCCGGCGAGACCGTGCTCATCTGGGGCGGCGGCAGCGGCGTGGGCAGCGCGGCCATCCAGCTGGTGAAGGCCCTGGGCGGCACGGCCATCGCCGTCGTGGGCAGCGAGGCCAAGGCCATGCAGTGCTGGGACCTGGGTGCCGAGCATGTGGTGGTTCGCGGCGACCTGAAGGCCCTGGCGGAGAAGGTGCGCGAGCTGACGGGCAGGCGGGGCGTGGAGATGGTCTTCGAGCACACGGGCGCAGCCACCTGGGGCACCAGCCTGAGCGTCTGCGCCCGGGGTGGCCGCATCGTCACCTGCGGGGCCACGACGGGCCGCGAGACGAGCTTCGACCTGCGCAGCCTCTTCGCCAAGCAGATCCAGATCCGGGGCTCGTACATGGGCCGCCGGGAGCACCTCTGGACCCTGCTGTCCCTGCTCCAGCGCAATCCCACCAACCCGCCCTTCCGCCCGGTGATCGACCGGGTCTTCGAGCTGGCCGACTACCCCGCGGCCCAACGCCACCTGGAGGCGGGGCAGGGCTTCGGCAAGGTGGTGTGCAGGATCTGAGCCGGACATCGCCATCGTGTCCTGGTAAACTCACCTGTTTGCGCAAGGAGTCCCCGTGAAGGTCCTCATCCTCGGTGTCAACGGCTTTATCGGTTCCCATCTGGTGGACCGCATCATGCAGGATACGGACTGGGAGGTCTATGGCCTGGACCTGGGCACCAACAAGGTGACGGACCACCTGGCCAATCCCCGCTTCCACTTCGTAGAGGGCGACGTGACCATCTCCAAGGAGTGGATCGAGTACCACATCAAGAAGTGCGACGTGGTACTGCCCCTGGTGGCCATCGCCACCCCCAAGGTCTACGTCACCGATCCCCTGCGGGTCTTCGAGCTGGACTTCGAGGAGAACCTCCGCGTCATCCGCCAGTGCGTGAAGTACAAGAAGCGGGTGATCTTCCCCAGCACGTCCGAGGTCTATGGCATGTGCCCCGACGCGGAATTCGACGAGCACGAATCGCCGCTGGTCACGGGGCCCATCCCCATGAATCGCTGGATCTACAGCACCAGCAAGCAGCTCCTGGATCGCGTGATCTGGGCCTACGGCTTCCAGCAGGGCCTGCAGTTCACGCTGTTCCGTCCCTTCAACTGGATGGGCCCCAAGCTCGACAGCCTCAACACCGCCAAGGAGGGCAGCAGCCGCCTGGTGACCCAGTTCAGCTGGAACCTGTTCAACGGCGAGCCTCTCAACCTGGTGGATGGCGGCCATGCCCATCGCTGCTTCTGCGACGTGAGCGACGCCATGGACGGCCTCATGGGCATCCTGCGCAACGAGGGCGGCAAGGCCAACGGCGGCATCTTCAACATCGGGAACCCGGCCAACGACTTCAGTGTTCGCGAGATCGCCGAGATGATGATCGCCATCTGGAAGGACCATCCCTTCCGCATCGAACGCGGCATCCCCGAAGGCCGCATGGTGGAGACCGGCAGCGGCGAGTTCTACGGCAAGGGCTATCAGGACGTGGCCCGTCGCACCCCCAGCATCAAGCGCATGAAAGAGACCTTCGGCTTCGACCCCAAGGTCTCCATGAAGGACTCCCTGAAGAAGGCCATGGACTTCTTCGTTGAAGAGCACAAGTCGCTGGAGAAGGTCGTGGAGACGGAGAACTGAGGTCAGGAGAAAGTGCTTAACCACGAAGACGGGAAGACCACGAAGAAATACCTGGCCCCCTTCGTGGTCTTCCCGTCTTCGTGGTGAATTTTTTCCTTTTGGATGAGCCTCAACCCATGACGCGCCGCGAACGCACCTCGCTCCTCCTCCTCTGGTTCTTCCTGGGTCTGCTGCCGCTGCTGGTGCGGCCCCTCTGGGAGCCGGATGAGGGGCGCTACGCGGAGATTCCGCGGGAGATGCTGGCCACGGGGGACTGGTTGACGCCGCACCTGAATGGCGTGCTCTATTTCGAGAAACCGCCCCTGCAGTACTGGCTGTCGGCCCTCAGCATGAAGCTCTTCGGGGTGACTGGCGCGGCGGCGCGGCTGCCGCTGGCCCTGGCTTCGGGATTGATGATCTGGGCCGCCTGGCGGCTGGCCAAGCGCCTGGGCGCGCGGGATCCGCTGTGGGCGCCCTTCATGGCGGCCACGGGTCTACTGGCCTTCCTGGTGGGGCAGCTGCTCACCCTCGATGCCCTCTTCAGCGCATTCCTGGTGGCCGCCCTCGCTGCCTTCGTGGAGGCGGTGGTCCGACGGCGTGAGGACGCGCCAGCCTTCGCGTGGACACTGCTGACCTTCGTCCTGCTGGCAGGCGCCATGCTGACCAAGGGGCTGGCGGAGGTGGTCCTCATGGGGGGCATCCTGCTTTTCTCCCTGCCCTTCGCCTGGAAGGACAAGACCCTGCGCCTGGCCGTGTTCCGTACGGCCCTGGACCCCCTGAGCTGGCTGCTCTATCTGGTCTTGGTAGTGCCCTGGTTCTGGGCGGTGGATAAGGCCAATCCGGGTCACGCCCAGTTCTTCTTCATCCACGAGCACTTCACCCGCTTCCTTACCCACGAGCACGCCCGGCAGGGTTCCAACAACTGGGTGCTGGACAAGCTCTACTTCATCGGAATCCTTGCCGTGGGCCTGCTGCCCTGGTTGTCTGTTTCGGTCCTGGGATTGAAGCGGAGCTGGACCTTCCTGAGGGGCAGGGGGCCCCAGAGCCAGGATCAACTGGCCCGGTGGGTCGTGGGGATCACGGCCCTGGCCTTCCTCTGGCCTCTGGCCTTCTTCAGTCTGTCCGGCTCCAAGCTGCCGCCCTATATCCTGCCTGCCCTCGTGCCGCTGGCCGCGCTGGCCTGCACCTTCGAGCGCGCGGGTGAGGAACGGGTGGCACAGCGTCGTATGGGGAAGGAACTGATCCTGCTGGGTGGCATCTTCCTCCTGGCCGAAGCCCTCTTCCGCGGGGACCTGGCAGGCTTCGGCTGGATGCTGGCCCTGGCCACGGGCTTCATAGGCCTGGGCCTGTGGACCCACCAGCCGAAGGGCCTCACGACACTCCGCCTGAAGACAGCCATCGGCGCGCTCCTTTGGCTGCTGATCGTGGCCGCCCAGGCTGCGGCCGGATCCGGCAAGTCGGTGCTGGAGCTCGTACGGAGAGCTCCAGTGAATGCGCAGTGGATCAGCTATGGCACCTACTTCCAGGGCCTTCCCTTCTACGCCCGGAGCCGGGTGGTGGTGGTGGCGGGCACCGGGGAACTGGAGTACGGCCGTCAGCGCCTGCCGGATGCGGCCCGTTGGTTCAATGAGGACCCGTCAGCTCTGGGCGCCATGGCCGACCGCATGAAGGCCGAAGATCCCTCAAGGCCCGTGCTGGTGCTGGCCAAGACCTCCAATTGGAAGCAGCTGGGCCCCGAGGAGAGGGCCCGCTGGGAGGAAGTGGCGCGTAGTTCGGCCGCGGTGGTGGCGCGCAGGCGATAAGGCTGTGGGCTGAAGGAAGGGATCCCTGAGGCGGCCCTGCGGGCCGCAGCGACCTTCGCCTTTGGGCCGGAGATTTTGTAGTGGCCGCTTGATTTGCCAGGGCCCGTCTTTCCTTCAGCCCACAGCCCACAGCCTACTTCACCGCCTCCTTGACGCCATGCGCCGCTTCCTTTGCGCCTTTGGCGACGCCCTTGCCCGCGGTCTTGGCGCCATGGCCCACGGCTTTGCCACCTTCCTTGGCGGTATGGCCGACCGCCTTGCCTGCCTTCTTGACCGCATGGCCGACCGCCAGGCCGCCCTCCTTGGCCCCTTGCTTGATGTCTTGACCGACTTCCTTGGCCGCCTGCTTGACCTCCTCTGCCACCCCGTCGGAGGAGGCGGGTTCCGGACTCAGGGCCACACGCGCGTGGCTTGTGGTGGCGGTCAGGAGCAGGAGGCTGAGGAGCGCAGGAGTCATGTCCCATTCTATCGCGCTGGGCGGAAAGGCCGCTTCCAGGGGAAGATGGAGACATGGATGGATCTTCACCTCAGTTGCCTTTTCGGGATCGGTTTGCCAGATGGCTGCGGGCCCATGCGCCGGAATTGCTCTTCGCCATCCTGCTGCTGGTGGTGCTGCCCATGCGCGACCTCTGGGCGCCGGACGAGCCGGACTTCGCCCAGTGCGTGAAGGAGATGCGGCACACGGGCAGCTGGCTGCTGCCCTACCTGAACGGCGTGCCCTACAGCGAGAAGCCGATCCTCTACTACTGGGTGATGAAGGCCTCCTCGCTGCTGCTGGACACGCTCACAGGCGGCCTCGGTTTCACCCAGGGGGTGGCGGCCTGGGCCCTGCGCCTGCCCTCGGCGCTCGCCGCCGTGGCCTTCCTCTCGTCCTTCCGGCGCTGGGCCGCGCGCTTCCTGGCACCGGGCACGGCCACGCCCGCGGCCCTGATCCTGGCCACCACGCCCCTCTGGTTCTGGCAGAGCCAATTCATCCAGATTGATCTGCTCTTTTCGGCGCTGCTCGCCTGGAGCTGGCTCTGCTGGCTGGGTGGGTATCTGCTGTTGATCCAACCTGAAAAAAACCTTGGAAAAGATGAACTGATTAACCACGAAGACGGAAAGACCACGAACCAAGGATCAATTTTTTCTTCGTGGTCTTCCTGTCTTCTCGGTATCGGCTCTGCCGATACACGAGACAAACCGACATCTCGTGATGAGTTCTTTTCTGATAATGATTCTCGCCGCTGGTTCCTGAAGGCCTATGTCTGGCTGGCCCTGGCCTTTCTCGCCAAGGGGCCGTTGGCACCCGTCTTGTCAGTGCTACTGCTTGCGGTCTTCCTCGCCTGGCAGCGGGATCTCAAGATCCTACGCCGCACCTACATCCTGGCAGGACTGGGCATCACACTGCTCCTCGTCGCGCCCTGGTACGTGGCCGCGGGCCTCAAGGGCGGCGCCCACTACGTCTACGAGCTGGTCGTCCTCCAGAACTTCGAGCGGGCCACGAAGGCCTGGGACCACATCCAACCCTGGTGGAAGTACGGCGAGTACCTGCTGGGGGATTTCTTCCCCTGGGTGCTGCTGCTGCCCGCGCTTGCCCTGCACCTGCGCCGGGAGCGCCGTCTCGGGGATCCCGCCACCCGCTTCCTGCTGTTGGCCTTCCTGGTGCCCTTCGTCTTCCTGAGCGCGGTGCAGAGCAAGCAGGGCAAGTACCTGCTCATGGGCTATCCCTTCCTCGCCCTGTTGTTGGCGGACTTGTTCCGAGCGGTGGAGCCTGCGCGGGCGCGGCGCCTGGGCGGTCTCCTCGCCGGCGGGCTGGCGGTGCTCGCGGCGGCGCTGGCGGCCCTGGCCCTCGGTACCGGTGGCACGAAGCTCCAGACCCAGCTTGCGCCTTTCCTCGCGCCCCTGCGCCTCATGGCACTGGGACTGGTGGGCGGCACGGTCTATGGGGTGGTCCAGGCGATCCGTGGCCAGGCGGCCCGGTTGGTTCCCGCCGTGGCCCTGAGCCTGGGCTGGCTCTACCTGGTGGGCGGCACCTGGGGCTTCCGCCTGCTGGACCCGCCCAAGTCCTATCGCCGCTGGACAGCCACTGTCCAACCCCTGATCGCAGGTCGAGCCGTCTTCTACTGGCAGACCAT
>CAIYNT010000143.1 GCA_903927605.1 uncultured Holophagaceae bacterium | reverse complement strand
GTAGGCCAGGATGGGCTCCATCACGTTGAGCTGGAGCTGGCCCGCCTCGGCGGCCAGGGTGATGGTGAGGTCGTTGCCGATGACCGAGAAGGCCACCTGGTTCACCACCTCGGGGATCACCGGGTTCACCTTGCCGGGCATGATGCTGCTGCCGGGCTGCATGGGGGGCAGGTTCAGCTCGCCGAAGCCGCAGCGGGGGCCGCTGCTGAGCAGGCGCAGGTCGTTGCAGAGCTTGCTCAGCTTCACGGCGGCCCGCTTCACCACGCCGGAGAACATGACGAAGGCGCCGGTGTCCGGTGTGGCCTCCACCAAATTCTCGGCGAGGACGATGTCCAGACCCGTCACCTTGCGCAGCTCCTCCACCACGACTGCGGGATAGCGCGGATCGGCGCAGATGCCCGTGCCGATGGCCGTGCCCCCCATGTTCACCTCCAGGAAGAGGCGGGCGGTTTCCCGCAGGCGGGCAATGTCCTCGCCGGTGGTGACGGCGTAGGCTTCGAACTCCTGGCCCAGGGTCATGGGCACGGCATCCTGCAGTTGGGTGCGGCCCATCTTGATGACGTCCGAGAATTCACGGCCTTTGGCATGCAGGGCGGCTTTCAGGCGTTCCATGGCATCCAACAGGCTCTTCAGCATGAAGATCGTGGTGAGGCGCAGGGCCGTCGGATAGACGTCATTGGTGCTCTGGCCCAGGTTCACATGGTCGTTCGGATGGCAGTAGCTGTACTCGCCGCGCTTGTGACCCAGCAGTTCCAGGGCGCGGTTGGCGATGACCTCGTTGGCGTTCATGTTGGTGGAAGTCCCCGCGCCGCCCTGCACCATATCCGTGGGGAAGTGACCGTGCCAATGGCCGTCGATGATCTCCTGGGAGGCGCGATCGATGGCCTCCGCGATGGCGGGGTCCAACAGACCCAGCCTCACATTGGCGCGCGCGGCGCCCTGCTTGACCATGGCGAGGGCGCGGATCATCGCCGGGAAGTGGCTGGTGGGTGTGCCGGTGATGGGGAAGTTGTGGACGGCCCGCAGGGTCTGCACGCCAAAGAGAGCGTCCTCGGGTACGTCCAGGGGGCCGATGAGGTCCGACTCGCGCCGAGTGCGCCCGCTGGCGTAGGCCTGCTCGCGCCCGGTGCGGGGGGTGGCCGAGTAGAGGATCCGTTTGTGGAGCACGTTGGCGATCTTGCTGAGCACCGCGATGGCGGCGGCACCATCCTGAGCGAGGCTGCCCAGCACAGCCTCGCGGTCCAGGTCCAGGAGCACAGCAGGAGTAAGGGCAATGCCGGTGGCCGTATGGGTGCTGACGGCGAGAAAGGACTGTTCACCGGCTACATCGCCTGGGCCCAGGATTACCACGGGCTCGGGTCCGTCGCCGTTGTCGCGGGTGATCTCCACGCGGCCCTCGGCGATGACCGTGGCCCCAACCCTGGCCTCTCCCTGGCGGAAGAGGGTGGCCCCGGCGGGCACTTCCCGGCGAAGGGTGGCCTTGGCGATGAGGCCCAGGTCAGCATCCGAGAGCCCGGAGAAGATCTCGCAGCGGCGGAGAACAGTCGTGATCGCATCCATAGGAGGTACCCCAAGGCCAAGGATCAGCCCGCCGTCATGCTATCCGGCAACGTTTTATGGACAGGTCACGAATGGGGACCTGGAGCCATCCCTTTGACGGATCGTATAGGACCAACCGTCAGGGTTGGGTGGCCGGGTCCTGGGTGATGGCATCCTCGCGCAGCCTCTCTCCGCCCACCACGTGGAAGTGGAGGTGGAAGACACTCTGGCTGGCGTCCTTGCCGGAGTTGGCGATGACGCGGAATCCCTGATCCAGGATGCCCTGGTCCCTGGCCACCTTGACGCAGGCGCTGAGCAGGGCGGCGCGGGTCTCCACGGGCAGCTCGTCCAGTTCCTTCAGGCTGGCCACGTGCTGCTTGGGGATCACCAGGAGGTGCACCTTGGCCCGGGGGCGGATGTCCCAGAAGGCCAGCACGTACTGATCCTCGTAGACCTTCCGGGAAGGGGCGGTGCCCGCCACGATCCTGCAGAAGATGCAATCCGGATGCAAGGCGACGGTCGAGGCCACCGCTGGAGCAGGTGGGGCCTGGGCGGACAGCGCAACGGCGCCGAGCGCCAGGACGGCAGCGGCGACCAGTAGGCCAGGGCGCATCATCGTCCACCCTTCCGGTACGCCTCGTGCCGGGGCCCCCATCGCGCCGACCCGACCATCGGCTACCTCCCGCTCTTCTTCCAATCGGCCAAGAACCCTTCCACACCCTTGTCTGTGAGGGGGTGCTTCAGCATCTGGTCGAAGACCTTGGTGGGGATCGTTGCCACGTGGGCACCCGCCAGGGCGGCGTCCGTGACGTGGCGGGGCTGGCGGATGCTGGCGGCCAGCACCTGGGTCCCGAAGCCGTAGTTCTCGTAGATGGCACAGATCTCCCGGATCAGCTCCATGCCGTCGAGGTTGATGTCATCCAGCCGGCCCACGAAGGGGCTCACGTAGGTGGCGCCGGCCTTGGCGGCCATGAGGGCCTGGGTGGCGCTGAAGCAGAGGGTGACGTTGGTGTGGATGCCTTCGGCCGACAGGGCCTTGCAGGCCTTCAGGCCCTCGGCGATGAGGGGCACCTTCACCACCACGTTCTTGTGGATCTTCGAGAGGCGGCGGCCTTCCTCGATCATGCCCGGAGCCTCCAGGCCGATGACCTCGGCGCTGATGGGGCCGTCCACGATGGCGCAGATCTCCGCGATGATGGCCTCGAAAGGCTTGCCCGTCTCCTTGGCGATGAGGCTCGGGTTGGTGGTCACTCCATCCAGCACGCCCAGGGCATTGATACGCTTGATTTCATCAATATTGGCGGTATCGATAAAAAACTTCATGGTCGTCTCCGGGTCCGGCATGCGCCGGACCCTTCCATTCTCCCAGGCGGCGCGGGATGCTGAAAGCCCGGAGTTGGTCATGTCGAATCCTGAAATCAAAGTGCTGGACAAGGGCTTTGTGCATCTGATCGACCACATGGGCACGGATCTGTCCGTGGTGAACGCGGCGCGAGTGTCCTTCGGGAAGAAGAAGGACGCCTTCGAGGAGGGTGACGCCAAGCTCGTGGCCTATCTGGCCGAGCATGAGCACACCTCGCCCTTCCGCCACACGGCCCTCACCCTGCACGTGAAGGCGCCCATCTTCGTGTTCCGGCAGTGGATGAAGCACCGCATCGGCTCGGAGTTCAATGAGATTTCGGGAAGATATGTGGAGTTCCCCGAAGACGAGTTCTTCGTGCCCGCCGCCTTCCGCCAGCAGGCCAAAGTGAACAAGCAGGGCAGCGAGGGTGAGATCGCCGAGGCGAACCGGACCAGAGCCCTTGCAGGCTACCTGGAGAGCTGCCGGGGTTCAGTGGCCCACTACAAAGAGCTGCTGACCCTGGGGGTCTGCCGGGAACAGGCCCGCTGCGTGCTGCCGCTGGCGCTCTACTCCGAAGTGTACTGGACCGTCAGCCTCCAGGCCGTGGCCCACTTCATCCGCCTGCGCAGCGATGGTCACGCCCAGTGGGAGATCCAGCAATACGCCGCCGCCGTGCGGTCCGTGGTGGAGCCCATTTTCCCCGTGGGGCTGAAGGCCCTGCTGGCTGCCAGCCCCCGGTGACACTCAACCTGGTCAAAAGGCCAATCCGAGCCGGGATCTTTGATGGGCTTGCGGACACTTCATTGGATAATGGTGTCCAAGGAGTTGCCATGCGCATGCTGTTCGCCGCCTTGCTTGCCCTTCCCCTGCTGGCGGGAGGCGCGGGCACCGTTGCCTTCAAGCAGACGTCCTTCCTGGCCGAGGTGGCGGCCACGGAGCCCGAGAAGGCCAAGGGGCTGATGTACCGGCAGAGCTTGGCGAAGGACCGTTGCATGTTCTTCGTCTACGGCGAAGAAGGCTATCACGGCATCTGGATGAAGAACTGCCTCATCGCCCTGGATGTGGCCTGGATCGATGCGGAGGGACGGGTGGTGGAAACCGCAGAGCATGTGCCGCCCTGCAGCCCCATGCGGGGGGATGACTGCCCCACCTACGGCGGCACCATTCCAGCGCGCCACTTCATCGAGTTCTCGGTGGGAACCTTCAAGCGCCTGGGCCTGAAGAAGGGAGATCGCCTGGGCTGGGATCTCACGCTGGATGATGGTCGCGCCCTTCACGGCGGTCTGCCGATATCCAGGGCCAAGAAGAAATAGAACGGATTATTCCTTGGACTTGCCCATTTCCTTGCCCTTGCGGGCGGGGCGGGTGAGCGTGCGGAGGTGCTCGGGCGTGGGCGGAAGCTCGGTCAGAACCAGAGGACTCAACCGATCGGCCAGCAAGGTCCAGGCCCGGGCCTGGCGGGGCAGCCGCTCGGGCTGGATGACCTCGAAACCCTGGGCGTAGCTGACGAAGGGCGGCATCACCAGGGCGTAGCCCGTGTAGAGGAAGGCCGGCAGCCTGAGCCAGTCCGGCGCACCCGTGGGGTCCAGGCAGGGGACGGCGAAGAGGGGGTGCACACCGCCGTTGATCCAGAAGCCGTGGGCTGGATCGTGGCGGGGATAGACGAAGATCCGCCGACGATGCATCAAGGTGAAAGGGCCCACGTGGAGCTGCTCTACGGGCTGGATGCCCGTGCCCTCCAGGGCGGGGCCACTGCTGCGCTCGGGATGGCCCACCACTTGGATCACGGTGCGGCCACCGGTCTTCAGTTTGCGGAAGATGGTGCGCAGTTCCTCGGCCTCATCGCCTTCCACATTCCCCTGGCTGGGCTTGAGGTCCCCCAGCAGGGCCACCTGCTCCGGGGCGTAGTCATCCATGAGACTGAAGACCCGTTCCCAGATTTCCAGGTGCGCCGTGGCGGGCATGGGATCGGGCCTGCGCCGCCGGGCCGCGCCCAGGCCGAAGAAGAGATCCGACAGCACCAGTGTCTTCTGCCGGGGCAGCCACAAGGCCCGGCGGCTGTCGAGCACCACATCTTCGCTGAACTGCGCCTGCACAAGAACCTCCAACCTTCCATTGGAACACACGCCGGCGCAGAATCCTTTGGATGGGAATGGGTGAATCGTGACCATTGAGGCAGGCCACCTGCTGGCGGGGCTGGGCACGGGCCTCTGCGGGGGACTCCTGGCGGGTCTGTTTGGGGTAGGTGGTGGCATCGTCATGGTGCCCCTGCTCGGGCTGATCCTGAATCTGGACCAGCACCGTGCCCAGGGCGCCACCCTGGCGGCCATGCTGCTCCCCACGGGGCTTCCGGCCGTGCTGCAGTATCGACGGCGGGGCATCGCCTCCAGCCTCCCCCTGGTAGGCGTACTCATCCTGGCCTTCCTCTTCGGGATCTACGGTGGCGCCCTGGTGGCGAACCTCATTCCTTCGAACACTCTGCGGTGGGGCTATGCGGCGTTCCTGGTTCTCCTAGCTGTGAAGACCTTTCTGCGACAGGAGCCGACGATCGTGGACCGGGGAGCGGAGCCCATTGACCTTTCGGGGCTCTGGACCTGGGGTCTGCCCATCGGGTTTCTGGCGGGCGTGGTGTCCGGTCTTACCGGTCTGGGTGGTGCGGTGGTGGTGGTCCCGCTGCTGGCTTCAAAATTCAGGATGACCCAGCATGAAGCGCAGCTGGCCAGCCTGATGATGCTGCTGCCGCCCATCGGCCTGCCCGGCGTCTATGTCTATGCCCAGGGCGGCTTGCCCTGGGTCGTGATCCTGGGTGTGGCCATCGGTTTCGCCATCGGTGCCTTAGGTGGAGCCCGGGTGGCGACCCGTACCCGGGGTGTAAAACTGAAACAGATCTACGCCACCATTGTGCTGCTGATGGCCTTGTTGGTGGCGCTGCGGGGGCACTGATCCACGCTCAGAGGAAGGCAAGCCTCGGATAGCTGGTGCCAAGCAGACTGTCGGTGGTGGCGGTGGCCTGCCCCAGCCAGCGGTCCAGCACGGTCGCATAGAGGCTGCGGAAATCGGTGGTGAACTTCATGTTCCCGTTGGCATCCAGACTGGTGAGATCGGGGTAGGCGCCATAAAGCCCTCCCTTCACGGCCTTGCCCACGCAGAAGGAGAGCCCGGCGGTGCCATGGTCCGTACCCCCGGCGTTCTCCTGGACGCGGCGCCCGAATTCACTGTAGGCAAGGATCATCACCCGATCCTGGGCGTTGCCGGAGGTGGTGGTGATGGTGGCGAGATCGTCGTAGAAGGCCTTGATGGAGCCGCCGAGGGCGCGCTGGAGATTCGGAAGATCCACCGCCTCGTTGCTGTGCGTATCCCATCCGCCGAGCCGGGAGAAGAACACCTGGGCCGGGAGGCCCGCGGCGATCATCTGGGCGATGAGCTTGAATTGGCTGCTGAGCGAACTCGTGAGATTGGAGCCGTCGAGCCGCTTGGTCGGATAGGCGGCGTCTCCTGGGTAGGGAACGGTGGGGGTGCGGGATGCGAGGGACCCCCCGGTGCCAAAGGCGGGGTTGTTCTGCGCGTCGTAGAAGAGTTTCCCGGCCTGGGCCGCGGCGAGATACCCCGGCTTTGAACCGGGGGCTGCGATCGCAGTGCCCCAGCCGTTTTCCAGGGTGGCAGCGTCGGGTACGGTGCTGCCGCTCAACAGATAGGCCGGATAGACGTAGCCCCCGGCGCCGGTGATGGACACAAAGCTGCGGTTCGCGCCCTTCAGCATGACAGGCAGGTCCGAGGTCACGGTCAGACCCCGGAGGACGTCACCCGTAGGGCTGAAGGCCGTGTCTGCGTATCGCCCGAGCCAGCCGGTCCCTGCGGGCACCGTGGCGCCCTGACCCCAGAGGTCGATGGACGTGAAGTGCGACAGGTTCGGATTGGGCATACCGATGCCTGGGATCCAGGCCACGCGGCCCAGGGCGTGTAGCTGATCCATGCCGGTGAAGTCATTGTTCAGCGCGATGCCGCTGCCCAGATCCGTGAGCAGGGCCGGGTCGGTGATGCCGAGGTTGGCGCGTTTCGTCTGGTACACCCCAAGGTTTGCGCCGGCGTTCGGAGGCAGCACGTTCAGCCAGTCCCAGCCTCCGTCGATGTTCACGATGACAAGGATGGGCGCAGCCGGTATGGCAATGGGAGGTTGGGTGGTTCCCCCACTGGCGCTGGACCCCTTGCTTCCACCCCCTCCGCAGGCGGTCCATCCTGCGAGGGCCACCCCGGTGGCCCCGAGGGTCTGGATGAATTCACGTCGCGTGGTCATCGCCATCTCCTGTCAGTAGAGCTGGCCCGCAGGCGAGCAGAGGATGAGGAAGGCCAGCTCCCTCGCCTTGGTCTGTGAAGCTGTATCCCAGGTGAATGAGGAAGGCCAGAGGGAACTCAGCCAGGCTGTGGAGACAGTGGCGGGAATGGCCGCGGGTTGGAGCAGCGCCACCAGGCGGTCGTACACGGCCTGGGCCGAGGCGGGCGCCGAGGGGAACCAGTCCGTGGTGATGCCAACGGGGAACAGCGGGTAGGTGGTTCCGTTGTAGGAGCGGGTCTCGCCCAGAGCGAGGGCGGCGGCAACCTTGGTGCGATAGCGCATGGTGTTGCTGTTGAGCCAGGCCGTGTGCTCCTTCCATCCGTTGGGGCCGTTGGGATCCAGCAGCCTCATGCCGGTCTGGTCGAAGGTATTGGCATTGTTGGTGACTAGGCGCCAGGCAGGATAACCCTTCGGGCTCTGCGCGCTCGCTGCGGCAAGGGACGGGCAGAGCATCCGGGCGGCCCGCACGGTCCAGGATACGGGGCCCTCGACCAGGGAGAACTGGTTGGCGGGGTCGAAGAAGTACTGGGATTTGAGCAGGGTCTTCATCACCACGCGCAGGTCGAAGCTGGAGGATTGGATCAGGGAGGCCGCGTCATTGAGATCCTGGGTGGAATACTCGGCAGTGACGAAGTGGGTGAGCAACCGCTGGGCGAGGAACTGGGCGCAGTTGGCACCCCGCACCGAGACGATGCTGCGCACCGCGTCCTCACCCTTGGCCCATCCATTTGCGGTGGTGGTGATGTCCAGGGTCTGCCCAAAGAGGCTGATGGTGCCCGTACGATGCATGTTGTAGCTGGTCGTGGCTGTGCCACCCCACCACAGGCGCGTGTCCGGGGCGATGACGCTGCCGTCGTACACCTTGAACCGGCCATCCGCAGGGGTCCGTTGGGTGGGATTGGTCGGGTTCGTTACGTAGTCGGCCTCGGCGAAGGTGAAACTCCAGCCGCTGAGGGCCAGAGCCAGCTGGGTGATGTCCGTCTGGTTGTAGCCGTTGTCCGCCCCCAGGCTGTAGAGCTCCATGACTTCGCGGGCATAATTCTCGTTGGGGATATTGGTGCCCGAAGCGTTGTTCAGCACCGAGTCCAGCCAGATGAGCATGGCCGGATCCTTGCTGACGGCCACCAGCAGATCGTCGAACTTGGCCAGCCCTTGGCTGCGGAACAACTGGAACTGCTTCAGCATCAGGGCGGCGTTGTTGACCTTGTGCCAGCCGGTGGCGAAGAGGTTGTGCCAGAAGAGCGCTATGCGCTCCTGGAAGGCGTAGGGGTTCTGCTGCATGCGCCAGGCGCAGAGGGCCTGGGCCGTGTTCAGGTTGTTGCGCCAGGCGTTCGCGCCCTCCGCAAGAAAGGCGTGGGGCGCGGTAACGGCGGGCACGTCCACACTGCCGGCAGCGGAAGCATTGGCACTGACCAGGGGCTCAGTGACGACATCGGCGGTGAGGAGGGCGGTGTTGAAGGCGGTAGCGTCGTAGGCGGTTCCATCGATCCAGGCATCGATGGCCGTGCCAGGCGCCTGGGCCTGAAGCACGGCGGCGTCTGCGGGCGTCAATCCGAATCCGGCCCGACGGGCGAAATGCTGCACATCCGCGACAGTCCAGCTGGTGATGGCAGAGAGGACAGCCATGTCGGGCTCCTAGTTGTTGAGGGCCCCGGCGCTGATCCAGGCCGAGAGCGTGTCCACGGTGGGCTGACACAGGTCGGGCGCGGCCAGGGGCATGCGAGCGCCGTACCCGGATCCACCCGGTTGATCTTTGGTGACCTTCTCGATGATCCAGGAGTGGGCCATGTCTCCGGGCTTCACGCGAAGCCAGCCTTGGCCCGTGGGCGCATTGGCGGGTGGGACATTCACCAGCTGAGCGTAGACCTCTGCCGAAGTACCCGAATAGATCACGTGGCCTGTGGGCGAAGGCCCCTGGTGGCAGCTGGTGGCCGAAGAGCCGCAGCTGCTCTGGAGGGCGGGATAGATGTCAGTCGAGAAGGAGGGATTGATCTTGGCCACCGGAATGGGGCAGGTGGTGGGTGCCGGTGGCGGTACCGCAGTCGTTCCCCCGCCTCCCCCACTGCAGGCGCAAAGGATGGCCAAGGGGATGGGTAGCAGAGCCACTCGCATGGAACTCCAGATCGGGTCTGGATCCAGGATGGACAGGACGAATAATTGGTCAAGGCCAAGACTGCTAGACCTTTAGATGTAGTTCGATGGCACAAACAGGCGCCACAGGGTTTAGCCCTCCTTGGGTTATTCTCATTCCGGAGGTTGCCGTGCCCATGGATGTCCCGACCCCCCTCTATGTGGGGGAGCGCTTGCGAGATCTGATCCTGTGCTACTCCGGGCCCTGGGCTTTCCTGCCCTACATGCGGAACCGCGAGGATTCAGAGCTGCTGTGGCACGCTCGTCAGGGTGTCATTCTGGCCTTTGCCGAATGCGTGTTCACGCTGGCCTTGGTAGTCATCGGCCTTTTCCCCGTGTTCGGTTCCGTGGCCACCCGATTCCTCCTGCCGCTCTGGCTGCTCTGGTGCCTGGGCATGTCCGTGACCAGCATCCTGCAGGCCACCAAGGGCAAGAAACACCGCATTCCGGTGATCCACCAGTTTGTGGATTACCTATAGGCCTCCGCGCCGTGCATTCAGGATCAACATCGCATCGCCGTAACTGAAGAACCGGTATCTCTCCCGCACCGCCTCGGCATAGGCGGCCCGGGCAAGATCGAGCCCGAGCAACGCGGATACCAGCACGAACAGCGTGCTCTCCGGCAAGTGGAAGTTGGTGAGGAGATGATCCGCAGTGCGAAGCCTGTAGCCCGGCGTGATGAACAATCGGGTGGCCCCCTCATGCGCGAGGGATGTGCCGGTCCACGCGCCTTCCAGCGTGCGCAGGGATGTCGTGCCCACACAGAGCACCGGCCTGGAACGATTCAGGAAAATGGATTCCAGAATGGCCGCGGTCTCTATCGGAATTTCAAAACGTTCCTCATGCATGGCGTGGTCTTCGAGCCGCTCTGCGGTCATTGGACGGAAGGTGCCGAGACCCACGTGGAGTCGCACCGGGTGCCAGCCGCAGCCCCGGGCCCGCAGGGCCGCGATGAGTTCCGGCGTGAAGTGGAGCCCGGCCGTGGGGGCCGCCACCGCCTCGCCTTCCCGGGCGGCAAAGACGGTCTGGTAGCGGGTTTCGTCCTCGTCGTCCGCCAGGTGCTCGATGTAGGGCGGCAGGGGCAGGCGGCCGATGCGATCAATTTCGTCCCAGTCCAGATCGTGTTCCGCGTGGACCCGGACGGTCCGGAGGCCTTCAGGCAAGGTCCCCAGCACGTCGATTCGTGCCAGCTCAGCCAAAGAAACCGGATCGATGACAGTTGCCGAAGCGCCGGGTTTCAGGCGAGCCCCGGGCCTCAGCATGGCTTCGAACACACCCGCTCCGAGACTGCGAAGCAGCAGTGCTTCCCCGGAGCCGCCGCCGCGGCGCCGCAGGAAGATACGGGCATGACGGACGCGCACATCGTTCGGCACGCAGAGGCTACCCGCTGGGATGAGTTCCGGCAGGTCGCGGATGGCGCGGTGGGACCAGGTTCCCGATTGCGCGTCCACCACCAGCAGGCGGGCGCCGTCGCGGTCCGGCGCGGGGTGCTGCGCGATGAGGTCCGGCGGCAGGTCGAAGTGGAACTCGGAGCGCTTCATCGGACAGGCATCAGGCCTCGGCGAACTGCAGCTTGTGCAGGCGCGCGTACTCGCCGTCACGCGAAAGCAATTCCTCGTGGGTGCCCTGTTCGACGATGTGGCCATGCTTCATGGCGCAAATTCGTGTGGCCCGCTGGATGGTGCTGAGACGGTGGGCGATCACCAGCGTGGTCCGGTTTTGCATGAGGGTCTCGAGCGCCGCCTGCACGGCGCGCTCGCTTTCGGTATCCAGGGCGCTGGTCGCCTCATCGAGGATGAGGATGGGCGGATCCTGCAGGAGGGCTCGGGCGATGGCCAGACGCTGGCGCTGGCCACCGCTGAGACTGGAGCCCGTTTCCGCCAGGGGCGTGTCATAGCCCTTGGGCAGGGCCGATATGAACTCGTGGGCGTGGGCTTTTTTCGCCGCCTCTATGACGGTTTCCCGGTTGGCCTGGAGGCCGTAGGCGATGTTGTCGTGCACTGTGTCCATGAAGAGCAGGGTCTCCTGGGTGACGATGCCGATGCGTTTCCGCAGGTCCCGGGGATCGAAGTCCCGCAGATCGATGCCATCCAGGGTGAGGCGGCCTGCCGTGGGATCGAAAAAGCGCGGCACCAGATTCACCAGGGTGGTCTTGCCACCCCCGCTGCCGCCCACCAGGGCCACGGTTTCCCCAGAGCGCACCTCGAGGTCAATGTCGCGCAGGACAGGGTGCTTGGCATCATAGGCGAACTGGACGCCTTCGAATCTGAGGATCGTGGGGCTGGTGGGGACGGGGGTGGGAGCGGCGAGAGTCGGGAGTTCGCAGGTGCGGTTGAGCATGCTGTAGACGCGGTCGAGGCTGGCGGTGGCCACCTGGACCTCATTGTTGAGCTTGGTGAGCCGCCGGAGGGGGTCGTAGAGCTGGTAGACCGCCAGCAGGTAGGTGAAGAAGTCCGCGCCGGTGAGGCGGCCCGAGCGGATCTCCGCGGAGGCATAGGCCACTAGTCCCGCCAGCAGGCAGCCGCCCACGAGTTCCATGATCGGCGTGGACAGGGCCGAGGCCCGGGCGCTCTTCATCCCCAGGCGGTAGAGCTCGAAATTCTGTTTCTTGAACCGCTGGACCTCGAAGTCTTCGCGCGCAAACCCCAGCACCACGCGGATGTTGCTGAAGACTTCCTTGAGGCGCTGGAGCAGGTGGCTGGAGGCCTCCTGGTTGCGGTGGTTCACGGCGCGGATGCGGCGGCTCAGCTTCCGCACGGGAATGACCACCAAGGGACCGGCGATGAAGAGCGTGAGGGAGAGCTTCCAGTCCATCCAGAGGAGGGCGGACACCATGGCCACGGCCAGGCAGATTTCCCGCACGGCTTCCGCCAGCTGATTGCTGGCGATGCCCTGCACGGCACCCACGTCGGAGATGCAGCGGGTGATGAGCTCACCCACCGGGTGCTGCTGGAAGAAGGCGGGCTCCTGGGACAGCAGGTGGCCGAACAGGCGTTCCCGCAGCTCTTGAGTGGCGCGGATGCCCGACCGGACCATGAGCAGGGTGCCCGCGTAGCCGAGCAGGCCCTTCAGGAGAAACAGGGTTACCAGGAGGATGGGAACAAAGTGCGAGCTCTGCTGCAGATCGGCGCGCCGGGGCATGTGGGTCATCAGCCACAGCTTCAGCTGGTCCAGCGCGGCGAAGGCCCCCGTGGCCTTGGCGCCCGGCGGGGCCATGTGCAGGTTGTCCTTGAAGACGAAGTTGAGGCTTCCGATCAGCAGTGACTGGCAGAGTCCGGCGGCCAGCAGAAGGAGCATCCCGCCCAGAATAGCGGGCAGGAACCGGATCAGATGCTCCCGGTAGAAACGGCGGATGCTGGACATGGACCCTCGGTCTTCCAGCTTAGCGGCTACTCGACCGTCACCGTCACCGTGCTCTTGCCATCGTCCAGGCTGAACAGCTCGGTCCCCTTGGGTGCGTTGAGCGCCTGATCCATGAGGCGCTCCAGGTCCACGCCTTTCTTCTTGGCCTGGCGGAGCTGTTCGTCCGACAGGTAGCCGCCGACGGCACGGGCTAGGCCCAGGGCCAGACGCACTGTGAGGGCATCGGCCTTGTCTCGCTCCTTCACGCGGACCACGAGAAAGCGGCCCTGGGCGGGACCCACGGTCTGAGGCTGGATGCCCATGGACAACAGCGCCAGGCGGCAGGCCTCAGAGGAAACATCCACCCGCAGGCCGGCCTGGAGCACAGGTAGCGCCCGCGCATCCTTGCGCTTGGCCAGCTGCAGGGCCGCCGCGATACGGACCTCCTCGCGGTCATCGGATAAAGCGCTGACCAGACCCGCCTCGGCGGCCGGGCTGTCCCACTGGCGGATGCCCCAGCAGCGCACGCGGTTGAGTCGGGCCTCCTTGCCCAGCAGCCGCTGATCGGGATGTTTTGCCAGGAACTCGGTGTAGGCCTCCGCGGCCTCGTCCCACCGTTGATCCTGCTCGAAACTGGAAGCCAGCCAGTAGCGGGCATCGGCAGCTCGCGAGGAGGAGGGGAATTCCCGGAGCAGAGTCCGGTAGGCCTGGGCCGCTTCAAACCAGCGCTGGGCGTACCGGAGATCTCGCGCCTGACGGAAAAGGGCTTCGCCGGGACTATCCGGCGCCATGACGACCATGGGCTCCAGGGCCGCTGGCATCACCAGAGCGGGAACCACCATCAGAAGGCCCATGATCATGCGCCATCTCCGCGGAGATGGCGCTCCATGCGCCCGGCCTCGGATTCCAGGTTATGGGCCGCGGCCCACTGCCGCAGTTCCCTGGCCCGCTCGGGGCTGAGGCAGCTGTCCTCGAAGGCCACTTCGGAGAGCCAGGCGTGCAGGCTGGAGCGAATGAGCTCGGCTTCTTTGCTGGGCGCGCCCTGGGCGGCGAGCTGATGGCTGGCTTCGAGCAGGACCAGGGCCATGTCGCGCTCCTGGCGTCGGTCCTCCTCGCCCTTCTTGCACAGGGCGGGGTTCTGCTCGAAGTCCTGGAGAAGGGTCGTGCTCTGCTGGAAGAAGGCGATCCAGGCGCGGTCCTGGGTGCGCTTCCGGGCCAAGTGCTCGAGGCGGACCGTGTCCTGGGCCTGGGTCCGAAGGGTCTGGATGCGCTTGACCGTGTAGGCGGCGGGAACCAAGGCGACCAGGAGGACAGCTGCTACGGCCAGGGACCAGGAGGTGGTCCAGCGGACCCGGGGCGTGGGCACCAGGACTTCACTCAGGGCCGGGCCGTGGCTTCCCAAGGCCAGATGGAGCTCCAGCAAGCCGGCCAGTTCGGCCTGGAGGGCAGCATCCTCCGGCCAGCGCTCGGGCTGTTCGAGCACCTCGAAAAGCCGGGCTCCTTCCAGGGAACTGGAGGCGAGGCGCTGGGAATCGGAGGAGGCGGTCATGGTTGGGGTCCGAGGATCTTGCGGAGTTTCTGGAGACTTTGAAAGAGGGTTGCTTTGACGGTTCCTTCGGCGCAGCTCAGATCCTGGGCGATCCGTTTCACCGGGTGTTCCTGGACGTAGTAGGCAAGGACCATGGCCCGCTGGCGCGGGGTCAGATCCTCCAGGGCCCCTCGCAGAGCCTGGATTCGCCGGCTTTGGTCCACGGATTCCCAAGGTGACGGTTGGTGGGGATCCGGTGCGTCAAAGGTCTCGGGAGGGGGTACCTCCCGTCCTCTTTTACGCAGGTGGTCGGTCGCCGCATTAGCCGCCAACGTAAAAAGCCAGGCGGCGACGGGACGGCCCTCCTCGAACCGCTGGCAGTGCTGGAGGCATTTGAGGAAAACCTCCTGGGTCAGTTCCTGGACCACCCCGGCTTCTCCCTGGAGGCGGCGGTGCAGGAAGGCCAGCAGGGGTCGTTCGAACCGGGCCATGAGATGGGCGAGGGCCTCTTCCCGTCCGGCCTTCAACTGGGCCATCCAGTACTCGGGGGGAGGTTCCTCCGGCGCGGCGAAACCGCGATCCGCGGTGAGAGGGAGCGCCGGGCTCATGCCTTGCGGCCTCCTTCTGAGAGGCTGGAGGAGATCCAGGGTTGGCCAAGCTTCTCCATGACCAGCTTGAGCTGCTGGGCTGTGAGGGCGCATCGCAGGCCCACGCGACGCTTCTCCTGCATCAGTTCGGGGGCCACGCCAGGGGCGGCCTGAACGGCATTGACGGCAGCCACCAGTCGCTGCAGCCAGGGCGTGACCTGACTGATGCCCTCGGGTGTGCCGGCGAGGGCCAGCTCAAACTTGACGGGTTGGTCCTTCTCCTCCGCCGGCGTGATGCTCCAGAACAGCGCGGAGATGCCCTGGGGGAGATCCTTGACGATGCTGCCCTCGAGATTCTTCCGCAATCCGCTGAGCAATGCCTCGGGCTGGAGGTAGCCCTGGAAGGGAGCCCGGGGGCTGATCCATTCGGCGGCCAGCGCCGCATCGGGTTGGGCGCCGAGACCGTTCCCAGCAGCCAGATGGGTCAGGGCCTCCAGCGAGCCGATCCAAACCTGACCTTTCTCATCGCTGGCCGCACGGATGTGGGCCTTGGTCCCGCCGGTTTCGATATCCAGGATCACATAGAGGGGCCAGTCCCGGCCCTGGATCCGCAAGCTGCCTTCCTGGGGGAAGGATTCCGCCAGGGCCCCGACCAGGGCGGCGGGATCCTTGAACTGGTTGAGCTGGATGAGGGCGTGCTCCAGACCCTTCTGGAGGTTGCTCTCGCCCTTCTGCGGCACTCCGATGACATGGAAAGTCACCCGGCCGGTTTCAAGGCGGGGATTGATGTGGGCCTTCTGGAGAAATAGATCCAGGGCCCGTTCTACCACAGGATCGCGGGAGATGAGGGACTGGACCTCCTTGTGGGTGAGCACCCACCCGGCCTCCCCGGAGAAGGCCGCCAAGCTGTCCCCAGGTGCGGCCAAAACCCAGCCGGGCACCCTGGTTTTGGGATGGCAGGAGGAGGCAAAGGACAGACAGGCCAGGGCTGCCGCGGCGGAAATCAGAATGGCGGCAGGGCGTCGCATGATGGCTCCTGGGGGGGCTACGGAGTCGCACGGCCAGCGTTTACGGTCTCACCCCATGGACCGGAGGGAAGACGGCAGATGGGGGCTATGGAGGAGCTGCTGCTGCTCAGCTTCGGAAAGCAGACCCCAGATGCGGACCGAGGCCTCCCGCGGCGTTTTCGGATTAAGCAGCAACTCGGACATGATCGCCGCATGGGCCATGAGGACCGGATGCCCCGCAATCTGCTCGAGGACCGCACGGGGGGTGAGCTTGTTCCTGGCGAGGCGCAAGAGGATACCGGGATCCAGCTGTCGATCGGCGACCATCCGCCGCAGGGTCTCCTCGTCCTGGAGCACTTCCTGGGGCAGGTGGCGCATGAGTTCGCCACCGGAGGTGCGAAGGGCCGTGATCCGATTGGGGATGTCCATGTCCATGTAGAGCGTGCGGAGGTTCTCCAGGGTGCGGCGCTTGACCTCTAGGTGCAGGATCCGGGCGTCCCTCAGGATTTCGATGGAGGGCTTCATTCCCCGTAGTCCGGGGAGCAATCGCAGGGCCGAGGCTTCGGACAGCGAGGGGTTATGCACCAGCGCCTCGGCCACCATGGGATCCTCGGACCAGGCGACATGTGCAGCAACCACCTCCACGCGCGTGTGATCCAGGGCGGAGATGGTGGAAGCCAGGAGGCGCGAGTTCAGGGCGGGATTCTCCAGCGCGAGCCGGAAGACCTGGATATCGGGATCCTTCAGCACCTGGCTGAGCTGCTCTTCCTGAGTGGCCTGGGTGGCAAGGAAGATCCGCTCCTCCATGGTCGCCCACCGGCCCTCATCGCCCCGCTCCGGGAGCGCTGAGGCCAGACCAGAATGCAGGCGTTGCAGGCGGTCGTAGAAATATTTCACCACGCGCAGCAGCTGGGGTGACTGCCGCTTGGCCCAGTAGGTGATGAACTGGTACTCGCTCTCGTCCAGTTGGGTAAAGAGACTCACGATGCGGCGGAGCGAAAGCCGATCACGAGCACCCTCCTCCAGGGCCGTCACCAGGTGCAGGGAAAGGCCGACACGCCTGGAGAGATTCGCCGGGCATCCCGGGGAGTCCTGCAGGCTCGCGCGCACCGGTTCGCGGAAGTACCACCGGGCCTCGGCATAGACCTCTTCGAAGAGGGCCCCTTCACCACTCTGGGCCAGAGCTCGGCAGATCAGCTCCTCGGACACCAGAGGGTTCTGGAGCGCCGCCTGGCGGAGGTCAGGGTCGGCGTCCATCAGGAAGGCGAGGAGTTCTTCGGGCTGGGCCGTCTGGCCCGCCCGAGTCAGCCGGCCGACCCGGTCCAGACCGGCTGCGGGTGGATGCGGAGGCAGGGCTTCCGGCAAGGCGGTAAGGGCGTCCCAGTCGGGGTGTTCTGGGGGGAGCGGGGGCAATTCCTGGGTGCTGCCGGTCGCGGAGACGGTCTTCGCCAGTTGCTTGGCGAGGAGCTTGGCCACGGGCTTCAGCCCGGCGTTCAGCTGCGAATAGAGGGTTTTCACAGACTCGGAACGGTCGGTCTTCTCGGCGGCGGGAGCCTGGTCCATCTCCCGCATCTGGTCGAAGAGTGAAACCACCATTTCGAGATCGCGGCGGATGGCTTCGGGGGTGGCCTCATTTTCCGCCAGGCCGAGCAGGATGGGCCAATGGGCCAGCCAGTGAGGGGTCCGCGCCATGAGCGTGAGGAGGCGCGGCGAGGCCAGGGAGCGGGCCAGGCCTTCAAGCATACGGATCTGGCCATCAGAGGGGAGCTGGGGCCGGACCATCGCCAGATGCCGGAAATGGATACGCTCGGGCTCCGCCAGGGTTTCCAGGAACGCGGATTCCCCTTCAATCACGGTCCCCCCGGGGATCAGGCGCAGGCGGCCTGGAGGAAGGCCAGAAGCCTCGGGTTCTGGTGGAAAAGCATGGCGTCAACCAGCGCGCCCTTCAGCCCATGCTGAGAGTTGAACGCCTCCAGGTGATGCGGGGCGGTGAGGCTCCCACCAACGAGCAGGGGCAGACCCGTCGCCGCGGCGAGATCCCGGGCCGTCTGGAAATCCGGATCGGTGGAGGGGTCTGTCGGGATATCGACGAAGAGCAGGCGCCGGAATCCGTAGGTCTTGGCCCGCAACGCAAGATCAAGGGGACTTAGCCCCTCTGTGCCCACCCATCCTGAGCGATGGACCATGCCTGCCCGGGCATCGATGGCGGCAGTCAGGAAGGGTTGGAAACGGGCCATCAGCTGTTCCGAGACCATGGGCGATTTGTGGAGGATGGTTCCGACCACCAGCCAGGTAGCGCCCAGATCGATGAAGAACTGGGCTTGGTCGGAGCTTCGGACGCCGCCGGCAACCTGCACACAGATCTTCCGGTCCCGCGCGCCGCAACGCTGGAGGATCTGGCCGATCAGCTCACGGTTGTTACCCTGGCCCTTGGCGGCGTCCAAATCCACCAGAGCCAGCCGGGTCGCGCCCTCGTCGACAAGGCGCTCGGCTAGATCCATTGGCATAGGAGGGCATGCATCTTCCTGCCGTGTGGTGGAAATCACACGGCCGTTTTGGAGATACAAGCTGGGGTAGATCTTCAAGCGCTCACCCCGGATGAGAGGCAGATGGGAGTGTAACGCAAGGGTCACGCCTGTGTGTGAGTTCCGAGCTGTTCCAGCAGCCGCCGGGCGGCATCTCCCTCGGCTCGTTTGCGGGTGGAACCTTCGGCCTGCGCCGAATGGGAACCCACCATCACCTGCATGGTGAACCGGGGCGCATGCCCAGGACCTGCCATGTCCACCTGGGTATAAACCGGGGCAGGGAGCCCCAGCCGAGCGGCTGTTTCCTGGAGATGGGTCTTGGGGTCCAGTTGGGTCCAGCTCCCGGTTTGGGTCTTCCGGATGGTTTCCAGAAAGCGGGCTTCCACCAGCCCTCTCACGGGCAGGATGCCATCCTCGCCGGTGGCTTGGGCATCGATGTAGATTGCTGCCAGCAGGGCCTCGAGGGCATCCGCCAGGGGCTTGGGACCCATGGGCGGCGCCTTACGGGGATGCGTGGCCCTGAGGGCCCGATCCAGCCCGAGGTCGAGAGCCCATTCATGAAGCGACTCCGTGCGCACCAGTCCTCCCCGGAACTTGCTCATGGAGCCCTCCTGCCAGTCGGGGCGTTCCCGGTGGAGCAGAAGGGCGACCGTGAAGTTCAGCAGCGCGTCGCCGAGGAATTCAAGACGCTGATTGTCGCGGGGCGATCCGGCTGATGCGTGGGTGAGGGCTTCCCGAAGCAGGTCGGGATCATTGAACTGATAGCCCAGACGAAGCTCCAGATCACCAGGCTGGTTATTGCTTGGCGCCACGATCAGTCCGCCAGATCGGGTGGGAGGCTCTGGTTGAGCCGGGCGTGGTTGTAGGCGGATCGGAAGCGGGCGTTCTGGGCCATCTGCCGCAGAATGCCCTGCCGCCGGGCCTCCCGGAGCTCGTGGATGAATTCCCCCATCCGGCCCTGATCATGCAGGACCACCGCCAGCCAGGCATGGGCGTTGACGTTCGAGGGATCCGCCTTGATGGCCTGCCGGAACCCTTGGATGGCCTTGTCGGGCTGGCTGTCCGCCAAACGGATGGACTCGCTCAGGGACACATAGCCGAGGTTCTTGCGCTCGAAGACCTGCTGGTTTTCGAGCTTCTCGGGCTCAAAGAGCTCAGGTTGGTCGATGGTCCTGGATTCGACTGGTTTCGTCGGCGAAGTCCGGCTTGGTTCAGGCCTGGTCCCGGGTTTTGGGGCCGGTTCCTGATGAGGAGGGGCAACCACCTGCCTGGGGGTGGTAGTGGGTTCGTCCGCTTTTCCCGGCGGCACCGTTCCCTGCGAGGCAGCCGGGGCCTTGGAGGTGGTCGGGACCGGGGAGGGCTTGGTCTCGCCTTGGCTCGGTGCCGATGCCGTCTTGGAAGTATCTTGGGCCGTGGGTGGTGTGGGGGCATGCCCCTTCAGGTACCACCAGGAGACGCTGCCGAAGCCCACCAAGGCCAGGGCCGCGAGGCTGACCCACAAGCCCTTCCCTTTTCCAGCGGGTGGGGGCGCGGGAGGAGGCGACGGGACCAGCACAGGAGGCGGTGCGGCGGGGAGTTGCAGGGTGGTATCCAAGGGCGCGGGACGCTCGGCCGCAGTGGGCGCAGCGACGGCGTTGGCAGTGGCGACAGTCGCGGTGGAAGCAGTGGCACGAAGGACCGTGGTGGTGTCCTCGAGTTGCCCCGTCCAGGAGGGGTCCTTGGCGGCCCGCAACGCCTTTGCCAGGTCTTCAGCGGTCTGGAAGCGCTCGTCGGGGTTCTTGCACAGGGCCCGATCCAGCACCGTCCGGATGGCAGGGCTGATGCCCTTCAACCTCTCGGTTTCGATGGGGTCCGGGGCCTCGTTCACGATCTTGTAGAGCACCGTCGGTGTGGTGTCGCCCGCGAAGGGTTTCCGGCCACTGAGGCATTCGTAGAGCATCACACCCACGGCGAAGAGGTCGCTGC
>CAIYNT010000142.1 GCA_903927605.1 uncultured Holophagaceae bacterium | reverse complement strand
TCGCCTACGGCTCCTTCCGCGAATCCCATCGAGATCCTTTCTAACCCCGGACTCTCACCATCCTTGGTATAGAAGTGGGGAGGACGTCAAACGGGTTGGCCCTTCAGGTCCCGACCGAGATTTTCATCACTGATGACATCATTTTTTCACTGGTGCCGTCCTATATCACCAAGACAACCACCACCGATACCATCCTGGCCGTTCCCCCAGGCGCTGCGCCAAACACCAGGCCCAATACCGGCGGTGTGTTCAATGTCGGGCTTGGCCTCCGCGGGAACATCACCGAGAAGTTCTCCGTAGTGGGCGAATACTATCCCCGGCCGTCCAAGTTCGCCAAGGCGGCACCGGGCGGCATCACCGACGGCACGACCTACCAGAACGGGTTCGCCGCCGGAGTTTCGTACAAGACCTTCAAGCACCGGTTCTCGTTGTTCGCCACCAATGCCAGTGGCACTACGGCCAATCAGGTGATGAGCGGGGACTATGGCGGTGGCCCACGACCATCCTCCCAGTGGTCCATCGGGTTCAACGTCGCCCGCGTCTTCTGATCCGGGACATTCATGATCGCATCCCCATTGATCGAGTTCATCGCGCGGGAGCACCCGGCCTTCGTCCATATCCCCTTGGGGCTGGTGGCAGTGCTGCCCCTGGCCATGCTCGCCTCCTTCTACCCGAGGCACGGAAGGACCTTGGCAGGCACTTCTTTCTTCATCGCCGCGCTCGCCTGGCTCGCCAGCACTGTCGCCCTCTTCAGTGGCCTGATGTGGGGGCGCCAGATCAACCTGATTGGTCCCTCGGGCTTCCTGCCGGTGGTGGCCAATCAAAAACAGGTCCTCCAGAAGATCCTGGAGTTCCACATCCTGGCGGCCCTTGGGGGGTTCGTCATTGGTGGGATCTGCGTCTTCCTACTGTGGCGGATCTGGCGCGAAGATCTGAGAACGGCCTCTACCGGTCTTGAGCACCGTCATCATGCGGGACGGCGGTTCTGGGAACGGGGCGTGGGGACTCCAGCCCTGCTAGTGGGTTTTCTTTGGCTCGGCTTTTGGGGTTTCAGCGGGAAGCTGGGCGGCATCATGGTCTTTGGCAACGAGGAGACCAACCGCGCGGCCGCTGAGGCCGACAAAGCCAAACGGAACGACGTGGAGGCCGAATTGCCGATCCGGGCCTTGGACTATGCCAGTCTCGAGCCAGCAGAGGCTGGCCCCATGCGCAGCAAGGCCCACGGGGATCGCTGGCGGAGGGTATGGGTCACAGCGTCAGGGATTGACGATTACAAGGCCGGCAAACCGCTGCCGGCGGGGGCCTATGCGGTAATGCCCACCTTCACGGATGTGAAGGGCAAGCCCAGCACGGAGCCCGGCCCCCTCTACATGAAGGAGACCAAGGCTGATGGAAGCACGGCCTTCATGTTTTACTGGGCCCGGATTCCTGCGGAATTGCAGAAGGAGTTCGGCAACCAGGACAGCGTCTACTGGCGCAGCCCTGATCCCAAGCTGGCCACCTGCTTGGGATGTCACGAGAAAGGCGGAGTTCCGGCGCAATAGGGACCGGTCGTCAAGGGCTACATGGAAGCCCTGAGTGCGGCGATGGCTTGAGGAAGTCCAGCCGGATTGGTTCCTCCGCCCTGGGCGAGGTCCTTCTTGCCGCCGCCCCGGCCATTCAGAGCCGGGAGCATGGTCTTGAACAAGGCACCGGCATCGAAGGGAAGATCCGAGGAGACGGAGACCAGTGCGGCCACCTTGTCTTCGGAGGCCTTGGAAGCCAGCACGATGACGGCGCTGTGGTGCCGGGTGCGCACCTGGTCCATGAACTCCCGCAGGGCGTTGCCCTCCAGCCCTTCGACGATCGCGGTGACCAGGGTGACGCCCTTCACCTGTTCCACCCGCTCAGCGCCGCCGCCGCCACCAGCTGCCTTCAGCTTGGCGTCTTTGAGATCCCGCTCCAGCTGGGTAATTCGCTGATCCTTAGCCGTCAACAGATCAGGAAGAGCTTCCCGGTTGGCGTTGACCCGCCTCGAAAGTCCCTGGATCAGGGCTTCATCGGCTTGGAGCAATTCGAGCGCCATCTCGCCAGCCACGGCTTCGATCCGTCGAACACCGGCGCTGACAGCGCCTTCGGAGATAATTTTCACCACCCCGATCTCACCTGTATTGGGGACGTGCGTGCCGCCACAGAGCTCCGTGGAGAAGCCGGGGATCTGGACCACGCGCACCACATCGCCGTACTTCTCGCCGAAGAGGGCCATGGCGCCGGAGGCGAGGGCCTCTTCGATGTCCATCTCGCGCACCGTGGTATCCATGGATTTCAGGGCCTGCCGCGAGGCCAGCCGCTCGATCTCTGCGATCTGCGAAGGCTCCAGGGGCGCGAAATGCGTGAAGTCGAAGCGCAGGTGGGTGGCATCCACCACGCTGCCCGCCTGTTTCACATGGGTGCCGAGCACTTCCCGCAGGGCGGCATGCAGCAAGTGGGTGGCCGTGTGGTGGGCCCGGACTCGCCGGCGGCGGATTGGATGCACCAGGGCATTGACCACAGAGTTCTCATGCAGGGAGCCCGTGACCACCACTTTGTGGAGGTGTCGCTTCTGGGCAGGAGCCGTGCAGTCCAGCACTTCCGCATGACCTCCCTCGAAGCGGAGCTGGCCCGTATCGCCCACCTGCCCCCCCGACAAGGCATAGAAAGGTGTGCGATCCAGCAGGACATAGCCTTCACCCGTGAGCTGCTTCACCCGGCGATGCTCCGCATCGAAGAGGGCCACCACATGGGCCTGGCCTTCAAGGTGGTCATAGCCTGTAAAACGTGTGGGAGGCAGGTCTGCCAATACGGCCAGGTCCCCGGCCAAGCGCAGGTCATGGGCCTTCATGGCAGCCCGCGCCCGGGTGCGCTGGGCGTTCAGCTCCTGCTGGAATCCAGCCAGGTCCGCAGCAATACCCCTTTCCCGGCACCAGTCTTCCACCAGGTCCACGGGGAAGCCGTAGGTGTCGTAGAGCCGGAAGATGTCTGAACCTGTCAGGGCGCCTTGCGAGATGTCGCTGCCTTCGAGGATCTTGAGTCCCGCAGACAAGGTATGGCTGAACTGCTGCTCTTCCCGGTGAAGCGATTTCTGGATGCGGCCCATTTCGCCTAGCAGCTCCGGGTACTGATCCCCCATGGCCTGAAAGACGGCCGGCGCGAGATCCGCGAAGAAGAGCCCTTCGATGCCGAGCTTCCGCCCGAACCGCAGGGCCCGGCGGATGATCTTGCGGAGCACATAGCCGCGGCCCTCGTTGCTGGGCACCACGCCATCAAAGCACATGAACGTGGCGGCGCGGATGTGGTCCGCTACGACCTGGGAGGCCGTGCGGTTCGCGTGGTCACGCCGTTCGTCGGGATTGACTTTGGCGGCCTTCCAGATGGATTCAAAGATGGGTTCAAACAGATCGATCTCGTAGTTGGTATCCACCCTCTGGAGGATGCTGGCGGTGCGCTCCAGCCCCATGCCCGTGTCGATACTCGGTTTGGGCAGGGGTGTCAGCACGCCCTTCGCGTCCCGCTCGTACTGCATGAAGACCAGATTCCAGATCTCCATGACCCGGTCGCCATTGCCATTAGGGGTGGCATCGCCGGGGATGTGCTCGCCCCGGTCGAAGTGCATTTCCGAGCAGGGACCGCAGGGCCCGGTATCGCCCATCTGCCAGAAGTTGTCTGATTTGCCGAAACGCATGATGCGGTCAGGCCGCACCCCCGCAGCCTTCCACAGCGCTTCGGCCTCCGTGTCGGCAGGCACGCCCTCCGATCCCTCGAAGACCGTGACCCAGAGCTTCGATGGATCCAGACCCAGACAACCCTGATCCACGGGGCCGGTGACGAATTCCCAGGCAAACCGGATGGCATCGGCCTTGAAATAGTCCCCGAAGCTGAAGTTGCCGAGCATCTCGAAGAAGGTGTGGTGGCGGGCAGTGAAACCCACCTGGTCGAGGTCGTTGTGCTTACCACCAGCACGCAGGCACTTCTGGCTGGTGGTGGCGCGACTGTAGTCGCGGTTCTCCTTGCCCAGGAACACGTCCTTGAACTGGATCATGCCCGAGTTGGTCCACATCACCGTGGGGTCGTCGGCGGGCCCGATAACTGCGCTGGAGGCCACCCGGCGATGCCCTTGGCGCTCGAAGTACTGGAGGAATCGCTGACGGAGTTCAGAGGTTTTCATGGGTGATCCAGGGTATCGGATGATCGGAATGGAAAGGAGCGCGGGACGGGCTTGGCCCGTGCCGCGCGCGGGGGCTCCGGGGGTGTAGCGCGCAGCGCGGTCCCCCGGACAGCATCAATGCCGGAAGTGCCTCATGCCCGTGAAGAAGAGCCACACGCCGAGTTTCTGGGCGGCCGCGATGACTTCGCTGTCCCGGAGGCTGCCCCCCGGTTCGACGAAGGCAGAAACACCGTGGCTGGCGGCCACTTCCAGGCCATCGGGGAAGGGGAAGAAGGCGTCGCTGCCGAGTACGGCACCTCGAGCGCGGTCCCCGGCCTTGCGGCAAGCGATCTCGACGGAGTCCACCCGGCTCATCTGGCCGGCGCCGATGCCCACGGTGGCACCCTCCTTCACCAGGACAATGGCGTTGGATTTCACCGCCTTGGCCACGCGCTGGGCCAGCACGAGGTCCTCGGCCCTCGGCTTGGATCCCGGGCCGCTGGCCTTCACTTCCCACTCCTCGAAGGGTACGAAGGCGTCGTCCGCGCGCTGCACCAGGTACCCTCCGCCAATGGAGCGGGTGTCCAGTCCTTCAGCGCTCTGGGGCCAATGGTCGGGGGTCTGCAGGATGCGAAGCTGTTTCTTGGCGGCGAACACTTCAAGGGCCTCGCCCGTGAAGGCGGGAGCCAGGATGACTTCCCAGAAGTTCTGGGCCATGACATGGGCGACTTCGACTCCAATCGGGCGGTTGAAAGCCACGATGCCACCGAACGCACTGACCGGATCGCCGGCCTGGGCGCGCATGAAGGCCTCCAGCGCGTGGGGTCCCTGGCCCACGCCACAGGGATTGTTGTGCTTGACGATGACGCAGGCCGGGGCCGGGAACTGCCACACCAGCCGGGCGCAGGCATCGGCGTCCAGCAGGTTGTTGAAGCTCAGTTCCTTCCCCTGGTGCTGGTGGCAGGAGGCCATGCCCTCGGTCTTCCGCCCGGGCTCCACATAGAAAGCAGCCGGCTGATGCGGATTCTCTCCGTAGCGAAGCCCCTGTTTCTGGACCAAGTTCAGACACAGGTGGTGGGGCAGGTCTGGAGACTTCCGGGAGGCCAACTCCCGCTCCATCCAGCCCGAGATGGCCGCATCGTAGGCCGCCGTTCTGCGGAAGGCCTCCAGGGCGCAGCGTCGGCGGTCCTCCAGGTTCCAGACTCCGGCCTGAAGTTTCTCTAGGAAAGCGCTGTATTGGGCAGGATCCGTCAGCACCGTGACCGAGGCGTGGTTCTTCGAGGCACTTCGGATCATGCTCGGGCCACCGATATCGATCTGTTCAATGGCCTCGGCGGCGGTGACCCCTTCCCGGGCGATGGTGGCCTCGAACGGGTAGAGGTTGATCACGACCAGGTCGATGGGGTCGATGCCCTGGGCCTTGGCGTCAGCGACATGCTCCGCCAAGTCTCGCCGGTAAAGGAGACCTCCGTGGATACGGGGATGGAGGGTCTTCACCCGTCCATCGAAGCATTCCGGCGCGCCAGTGTAGGCCGCCACCTCCTGCGCCTCGAGCTTTGCCTCCTGTAAGGTGCGGAGAGTCCCACCTGTGGCCAGAATCCGCCAGCCCTGGGCCAGCAGGCCCTCGGCCAGGGGGATGAGCCCCACCTTGTCATACACCGAGATCAATGCCGTCGGCATGGGTGCCCCCTGAATCCTTGATTTTTCCACGTCTCCGCGCCTTTCGGAAGGGAAGGATGTCCAGGTTTGGGTTCTGGGCGATTCGGGCCGACAAGGTCAGCAGTAGGGAGGTGGAAATGGATGTCCAGGTCGAGGTTCAGTTCACGGTCCAGCACACCCTGGACCAGCTGAAGTCCGAGTTCGTGAAGCGGGCCCACATCCCCGATTGGAAGACGCCCGAGGATGGGGGTGCCCCCGACCTGTTCTTCGAGACCAAGGTGGTGAGCCTCACGCTGTCGTCGGAGAAGGACCGGCTCGCCTGGTTCGTGTTCTCCCTGGAGGCCACGGGTGAGCTGCGCAAGCGGGTGGTCATCCCGAATGTGATCCCCGCCACAGTGAACGTGGATATCCCGGATCTGGAGGATTTCCTGGACTTCTGCCGCCGTTGCATGGTGGGGGCCATCGGAAAGAGTTGATCAGGCCTCCTTTACCTTGAAGGCTCCAAGCCCCATCCTGGAAGCCCTGGAGTGGGCCCATGCCGACGATCAAGATCAACGACGTTGCACTGAGCGTGAACCCCGGCACCCTCGTGCTGGATGCCTGCCGCACGGTGGGCATCGATATCCCCCACTACTGCTATCACCCGGCCCTCACGCCCGTGGCCACCTGCCGCATGTGCCTGGTGGAGATCAAGGGCCAGCCGAAACTGGCCACCAGCTGTACGACCACGGTGCCGCCAGCCCCTAAGGACAATCCAGACGCCGTGGTGATGGAAGTCTTCACCAACACACCCGCCGTGGCCGATGCCCGCGCTGGCGTGATGGAATTCCTGCTCATCAACCACCCCCTTGATTGCCCCATCTGCGATCAGGCTGGTGAGTGCAAGCTCCAGGACTATTCCTATCACTATGGAAGCGGCGACTCGCGCATGGGCGAAGTGAAGCGGCGCTATCGGTACGAGGACCTGGGCGCCAAGATCGTCATCGACAAGAACCGCTGCATCCACTGCACCCGCTGCGTGCGGTTCACCCGCGAAATCAGCGGTGGTGGCGAACTGACGGTGGCCTCCCGCGGCTCACGACTGGAGGTCACGACCTTCACCGGCAAGAGCATGGACCAGAATCCCTTCGCGGGAAATGTCGTGGACCTCTGCCCGGTGGGCGCCCTCACCAGTCGGGATTTCCGGTTCAAGAAGCGGGTGTGGTACCTCAAGAGCGCGCCTTCCATCAGCCGTCATTCGGCCCTCGGGAGTCCCATCTGGATCGACCATGAGGGCAATCAGATCCACCGCTTCCGTCCCCGACCCCTGGAAGGCAAGGACACCACGCACTTCATCAGTGATGAAGAGCGCTATTCGTACGGTCGGTACAACCGCAAGGGCCAAGAGCCGGTACCTGCGTTGAAGGGCACGCCCGCCACGCTGGATGCCATCCGCGAGGCCCTGCAGGCCGCCGGTCCTGTGGCCGTCATCGGCCAGGGCACCTTCGGCTGCGATGCCGCCCAGCGACTGGGTGAGCTGGCATCCTCCCCAGACCTCCGTTTTGGCAGCGGTGACCGGACTATCCCGGTCCTCCTGCCCAAGTATCAGACCAGCGCCGATGGCATTCTGAATCGCCGTGGCTTCATGGATCGGGGCTTCCGTTTCGGAGCCCTCGAAGAACTCCTCGGCAAGGTCCAGTCCGGGAGCGTCAAGGCCGTGGTGGTGGTGCACGATGCTACCTTCACCAGCGCCAAGGAGGCAGAACTCCTGGGTCAGATCCTCAAGGCCGCATCCTTCAGCCTCGCCTTGGAAGCCGAACCCTCGGAATTGGGACGGACTGCCACCGCTTGGCTGCCCATCACGAACGTTGCCGAAGAGAGCGATTTCATCGTCAACCATGATGGTGATCTGCGGCGCTACCAGAAGGCCATTCAGCCCCCCAAAGGCGTCCGTACCGTGCCCGCCTGGGTGAAGGAGCTGGCCGCCATTCTCGCGGCCGTCTAGCCTGTTTCCGGTACAGAAAGCGGGCGCCATTTTGGCGCCCGCTTTCCATAGATCGGTATCGAATTCACTGCTTCGCGACCTTGGCCTCCTCGACGATGATCGCGTAGGTGTAGCCCGAGCCGAAGTCCTTGTCCACCCGCACCACGCCTTTGGCGGTCACCACGTCACCCATGGCGACGGTATTTTGGCTGGTGACAGTGATGTCATGGGTGCCCTTGGCGGGGTCGCCGCTGCCATCCTGCAGGTGGAGCCAGTTCTTCCCCATCACACCGGGGTTGTACTTCACCACCTTGCCGCGGATGCTGACGGTCTTCTCTTTCAGAGTGCCCTTCTGTGCCCAAACCTCAGCCACAGTCCGCGCATCCGCGCCGGAGGCCTTGTCCACCTTGGCGATCAGTACCGGCGCAGGTGCCGGGGTGCCCATGGGGGCGGGGGCCGCAGCTCCAGGAGCGGCGCCTGCAGGTGCAGCGCCAGCGGCTCCTGCCAGGGTCCCGAAAAACACCTCGGCGAAGGTGCGGTTCAGGGTCTTGGACTCGAAGTTGGACATCAGCATGGGGTTCACCACCGTGACCTCAGTGCCCTTTTCGATCTTGGCCTGGGGCACCGCCGCCCAGACCTCACCTTGGGCGGTCTGGATGTGCAGGTAGCAGTAGGGCGAAGCATCGATCCGTTCCAGCACCTTGCCGCTGATGCCCTGGCCCGCAGCGGGCGTGGTGGTGGCGGGCAGGGCCCCTGAGGTGGGGGCGGCCACGATGGCGTCGGATTTCTTGGACTGGCAGCCGAAGGTGGTCGCGAGGACGAGGAGAAGGGGAATGGCACCGCGCATGAATGGAACTCCTAAGGGGAACCGGAAAAGGACCGGAACAGTTTGAGCCTAAGACAATCATCCTATGACTGGGGACAAGGTGCGACAGCTGTGGCAACAGGGCTTTGATGGGGGCCGATCAGGGGGAGTTCCGGGCGGGATCGTCCCAGAAGGGATAGAAGCAGTACCACTGACTGGGATGGCGGCGGATCAGGGCTTCCAGATCGGCCACATAAGCCCTCATGCCCGCCTCGATCGCCGCCTTGCGCTCACCCCTCCCCCCGTGGATGTAAATGGGTTCCCCAAAGTGGGCGTGGAATTGACGCTCCTCGTCGGTATAGAAAAAGCTCGTGATGATAGGGGCGCCGGTCATGGCGGCCAGTTCCCAGGGGCCCCGGGGAAAGGGCACCTCACGCCCGAAAAAGGGCATGGACACGCCGTTCAGGCTGAAGTCCCGGTCCCCTTGCATGCCGACCAGAGCCCCTTCCCGAAGGAGCTTCACGAGGGGGAGGGTCGAGAACCCCACGCCGTCCACGGGGATGCCTATCACGCCGCCCTGGCTGCGCAGGCTCTCCCGAAGGCGCTCGACCGCCTCGAAGCGGTCGGGCTTGTAGACCGCGTGGACCTTCAGGTTCCGAGCCCGCAGCAGGATGCCACCCAGTTCGAAGTTGCCCGCATGGGCCGTGAGCAGGATGGCCCCGCAGCCTTCGGTGAGGGCTGCGTCGAGTTGGCTGATGCCTTCCAGGTTGGCGAACTGCGACAGAGCCTCCTCGACGGGGCGCTGGCCATAGAAGAAGAAGTCCACCCAGGCCCTCGCGTGCTGGCGCACCATCTCGCCCGCTGTGCGTTCCACCCTTGCGTCGGAGGGCTTCAAACCCATTACTTGCGCGGTGTTGCCCAGGATGGCTTCGAGGTACCTGGGGCGCAGTTCCATGAAGGCATTGGCAATCTGGTCCGCAATGTCGTGGCCGCGCTCTCGCCGGGCGAAGGACCGCGCGGCAAAATGGAAGAGCGGGAAGAGGGAGCCGAAGACTACCCCGTAGACGAGGTCCAGCAACTTGGAATCGGTCTGCATGCGGTCCTGCACGGCCTACCGCCACACATTCTGGTTGGGATTCCGGTCGTCCATCTCCTGCCAGAGCCGTTGGAGACTCTGCAACCGCTCAGGGTAATCAAGGTTCAAGCGCTCGAGGGTCTCATCGTCTCCGGCATCGAAGGTGAAGGGGTTCTCCATCACCTCGGCAGGGAATTCCGGGAACACCTGACCAAGCAGAGATCGGTCGAAGCCCCGCACGCTCAGGCTGCGGATTCCAGGCGTATCCACCAGTGTGCCGGAAACGACCGGCAACCAGCGGGTGGCCGTGGTGGTCTGCTTCCCCGTGCCGAATTTGGTGAGCCCCCCCGTTTTCAGTGCAGCGCCTGGGTGGAGGGCGTTCACCAGGGTGCTCTTGCCCACGCCGCTGTGGCCCAGAAGCACCACCACTTGCCCCTGGAGAAGGTCGCGCAGGGGTTCGATGCCCTCGCCCTTCAGGGCGGAGGTCTCATGGATCGATACCCCCTGTTCACGCAGGGGGTCCAACTCAGGAAGGGTGTCCTTCTTCGAGGCCCGATCCCGCTTGGTGACGAGTACTCGGAACCGGAGGCCGGCATCGAGCGCAAGCACCTGGGCCCGTTCCAGCAGGCCGGGGCGCAGGGGGGGATCTGTCACCGAGGCACAGATCCAGAGTTCGTCGGCATTGGCGCAGATGAGCTGCCAGGGCTCCCGGTCATCGCCACCGCCGCGCTTCAGCAGTGATTTCCGTGGCATCACAGCCACCACCTGGGCTTCGGGCGAAGCGCCTTCCCCCCGGAGATTGACCGAAGCCGGGAACTTCGGATCATCCGGTTCGACTGGGACCACCGAATAGCGGACCTGGTCCCCGCAGACAAGTCGCACTCCCTTGAGCTTCCCGCCCAAGGTGGCCCGCATGACGCTGCGATCCGCCAACTCCAGGTCCACCCATTGGCTATGCCGCTGGATGAGGGTCGCCTCGGGCAGATGCATCCAGGGACCAGCATCTGGGAGCCTCAGTAGCGCCTCGGCGTCATGGGACTCGATTCCAGTTTCCAGTCGTTCAGCTTGGCGCTGGCGGCGCTTGCTTTCCCCACCCCGCTCGCGGGAGTAGGCCTCCCCGTGGTCCACGTCCTGGGCCTCCCGGCTCTGGCCGAGGCGGAACTTGCGGGTCACGCGGTGGCCTTCCCACAGCTCAACCGCGCTGGGGACGGAGTAGGCGCGCTGGTCGGGCTCTGCCCGAGCGGCGCGCGGGGAGCGCGAGGGGGACGCAGCGCGACCACTGGGAGCAGGCGGTCCCCCTCGCTCCGCATTAGGCCCGGCCCACGACATCGCCAGTCTCGGTGCTGACCTTCACCTTTTCGCCCTCCTTGATGAAGAGGGGCACCTTGATCTCGATGCCAGTCTCCAGCTTGGCGGGCTTGGTGACGTTGCCGCTGGCCGTGTCGCCCCGGGCGCCGGGTTCCGTATAGGTGACGGCGAGCTCGACCTGGGTGGGAAGCTGGAGGCCGATGGGGTTGCCATTGAATTTCTGGATCTGGACGCCCAGCCCCTCAGTCAGGTAGTCGAGGGCGTCACCCATGAGGGACTCGCCCAGGGTGTGCGTCTCGTAAGTCTCCTGGTCCATGAAGTGGGAACCGTCGCCGTCGCTGTAGAGGTAGCTGGCGGGGGCGAGGGCGAGGTCGGGCTCCTTGAACTTGTCGCCGGCCTTGAAGGTCTTGTCGAAGACCGCCCGGGTGAGCAGGTTCCGCATCTTGATGCGCACCAAGGTCTGGCCACCACGGGCTGTGGGCGTGGAAATCTCAACGTCCAGGCAATGGAAGGGGGTGTCCTCGAGTTCGAAGAACATCTTGCGTTTGATCTCGATGGCTTCGAGAAGGGCGGCCATGGGGTCTCCGGAATGTCGAATCCTCCATTCTATCCCCTCTTCGGGATGTAGCTCCTGGTTAGAATTCCATCTCATGGCGGACCCCAAGACGATCGGCAGGTACCAGATCCTGCGGCCCATCGGACAGGGCGGCATGGGAACCGTCTACCTGGCCGAGGATCCCCTGCTGAAGCGGCGGGTGGCCATCAAGGTGGTCCGGGTCACGGGCACGGCTCGGCATCAGGCCATGCTGCGCTTCCGCCGAGAGGCCGAGATCAGCGCCCAGCTGAACCACCCGAACCTGGTGACGATCTTCGACGTCGGCGTGGAGGAGGACCTCGGCCCGTTTCTGGCCATGGAGTACGTCGAAGGAAAGAGTCTGGCCAAGCACATCAAGGAGAAGAGCCTCGACCAGGAGGCTGCAACCAGGGTGCTGGTCCAGGCCATGCGGGCCCTGCGGGCGGCCCATCGGCGTGCCATCGTCCACCGGGACGTGAAGCCCGACAACATCCTCCTGGGCGAAGAGGGCCGGGCCAAGCTCATGGACTTCGGCATCGCCCGCACCATGGGCCACATGAGCCTGAACCCCGAGCATCCTTTAGAGGCGCCGCTCACGGAAGACGGCGCTGAGTCTGATTACGCCCAAACTCTGGCGCTGCGCTTGACGGTGACTGGAGACTTCCTGGGGTCCCCCGCCTATGCGCCTCCCGAGGTATTGAAGGGAGGCGAAGGCACCCCCGCCTCGGACCGTTACAGTTTTGCCGCCACCGCTTTCGAGCTGCTGACGAACCAGCTGCCCCATCCGGGGAGCGGCCTCACGGAAATCATCATCCACATCCTCCAGGAGCCGGTCGCCATTCCGGCGGGTCTGCCGCCCCGTCTGGGTGCGGTGTTCCAGCGGGCCCTGTCCGTTGACCCGGAGGATCGCTACACCACCCTCCCGGAGTTCATGGAGGAGCTGATCGACGCCCTGCCCGGGCCGGCCAGCATGCGGGCCCGCCTCTTCGCCTTCCTTGGGCAGGACGAAGACGGCAGCAGCGTCTCCACGGCGCGGTTCCGCATTCCCGCAGGCCTCTTTGCTGATGGTCCCGAAGACAGCGGTCCGAGTGAGACGGATCCCCAAGCCAGCCAAAGTCAGCCCGTGAAGATCAGCCTGGCGGAGGATCCGGTCGAATCCTACCTGGCTTCCCGGAAGGCAACGGTGGACGCCAAGCCCGAAGGTACGGACTGGTTGTCGGTCCTCAAGTGGGTGGCACTGGTCTTCCTGCTGCTCCAGGTGTTCTGGTGGCTGGCTCCCGTGCTCGCCCGGGTTCAACTGAAGCCTTAGGTCCCTAGGCGAAGGCCCGGATCAGCAGGAAGAGGCCGCCGTTCCAGCAGGCGTGGACGAGGATCGGGGTCCGCAGGCTGCCGGTGTGGCGCATGGCGAGCCCCAGCACGAGACCGAGGGCACTGAGAACCGGCAGCCCGGCGGGCTGGAGGTGGATGGCCCCGAAGAGCAGCGCTGACACGATCAGGGCCAGGACCATGGGTTGCCGGCGGGCCAGGACCGGCAGCAGGAAGCCCCGGAAGAGCAGCTCCTCGAAGCAGGGGGCGAGTCCCGCCACGGTCAGGAACATCACCAGGTTCGGACCCCAGCCGGACAGTCCCCGCAGCAGCTCCTGCAGGTCACGCTGAGGGCTCTGATCGGGCTGCAGGATCCACCCAGACAGCAGGGCCACCAACATCACCAGGAATAGGGCCAGGGCGAGGAAGGCCAACCCCCAGGCTAGGTCCCGCCCCATCCGATCCGGGGCCACCCGGCGCCAAAGTTGGGGGAGACCGATGTCCTCAGCCCAACAGAGCAGGGTGATGCCGATGGCCGCATGCAGGACATAGGTCAGGGGCCCCGCCAGCCAGCGCGCCCAGGGCCAGGGATGCAGCAGCAGGCCCACCAGGGTGCTGGAGAAGAAGAAACTCAGGAACCAGGTCAGCAGGACCAGTGCCGCGGCCCGCCCCGACAAGGCCCACACGGGCAGCGGTCGGGGTGGGGCTTTCTTTCGCGTCCCCACGAGGTAGACACCTACGAGGAGTCCTGCAGTACCAGTTCCCAGGACCAGCAAGCCCAGAAAACCGAGCAGGGCCAGTCGGGTCATCAGGGTTGCTCGGGCCTGGGTGCGGAGAGCATCGCCCTTGCCGTCTCGATCTAGGAGGCGGGCTTCCAGCAAATCGGCGGCGTATCCCTTCCCCAGGCGCCGGTGGATGTCGTCCCGGTCGGCCCGACCGGGGAGTGGGCCCTCGGCGTAGGCAGCGAGGCAGGCACGACGAAAGGCCAGGCCCCCTGGTCCCGTCGGTGCCACCTGGTCGATCCAGTCCTTGGCCCCGAGACCACCGCTTTGGTGTTCAGCCTTCAGGATCGCCACCATGGCCCGGTCCCAGGGCTCCTTCAGCTGAGTCTCGACCTTGGCCCACTCCGTAGTCTTGGCCCCGATCCCTGGAAGGAGGCCTGGTCCCGCGATGGCCACCTCCGTCAGCCGCCCCTGGAGGCTGACCCGTTCGGCGGGATGCTTGGAGGTCTCCCTGCGGGCCGACAAGGTGAAGCCCCCTGCCATCAGGGCCAGCAGGGCCAACAAGGTGATGAGCGGATCGGCCCAACTGCGGTGGGGGTTCCAGGGCTCGCGGGGTGCCTCGTGCATGGATCCAGGCTAGGCGAAAGGGAAGCGCCCTGTCCGCCGGAACCGCCAGGCGGACCAGCGGAGGAATATCCCGCTGGCCAGGGTGGGGATTCCGGGAATGCCGAATAGGAGAACCAGCCACCACCAGGCCGGGAGGCGTCGGGCGATGGGACGCAGCAGATCGGCTCCGGCGCAAACTTCGCGGCTGCCCATGTCCAGACCATGGATCTCCTTCTCCATGGGTTTTCCCGCCAGCTCCGGAGCCAGGACCAGCAGGCCCGGATCGCGCACAGAGAGGATGAGCAACAGTCCCCGCCGGTCCCGCCGGGCCAGCCCGAGAGCGAGGCGGCAGCAGTGGATGCAGGCGGGGTCGTAGGCAAGGAGGAGGGGCGTGGCCATCGTGGGCGCATGATGCCACAGGTTCCGGGTATGTTGTGGGTACCGGAGGCCTCATGCCCTTCTCCCATCCCATTGAAGTGCGATTCAACGATCTGGACGCCATGGGCCATGTGAATAATGCCGTGGTGGTCACCTTCATGGAGCAGGCGCGCTTCCAGTGGTGGCGCAGCTTCCTGGGCGGGCGGCGGTTCCAGGAGGAAGGCTTCCTCATCGCCCGCGTCGAGGTGGACTACCGGATGCCGATCCTGCTGGGCGATGACGTGCGGGTGGCGGTGCACTGCACGAAAGTCGGCAACAGCTCCTTCGAGTTGAGCTACGGGCTGACCAAAGGCCTTGACGGAGAGGTGTTCGCAGAAGGAAAGACTGTCCAGGTCATGCTCGATTTCGCCACCCACCGGCCCAAGCCCTTGGCGCTCTCTACGCGGGCCTGGCTCGAGGCACAGACCTGATGCTGCTCGGCACCGCTATCTGGGCCGAAGGACCGGTGGAGCGGCGCGCCCTGGTGGCAAGGCTGGCCTCCGGCCGCCTGGCCGACCTGAACCGCATCGAGGCGATCCGCCTGCGCAAGCTGGGCGAGGGAGAGCCCGAACGGCTGGCTGATGTGCTGGTGTCCGCGAGCCTGCGCCGGGTGCTGGAGGGCGGCGCCAGGGCCCTGGCCCGGGCCCGCCAGACGGTGGCCTACGCCGAAAAATGGGACCGGCGCGGCACCCTGCCGGAGACTCTGGCACCCCACTTGGAGGCCGCGGACCTGTTGCCCTGCCTGCCCCGGCCTTCGATGCTGCGCCGGCTGGATGGATCGGGTCTCGACCGCCTCGCAGTCCGGAGTTCCGGGGCCGAACTGTCGGGGTCGCCCCAGCCTGGCCTGGGGGTCCTGGGCCTGGCCGGGGGCGGCCCGGCCGGCTTCTGTCTGGCCCTGGAAGAGGGGGGCAGCGCCATCCTGGGGGCCTGGATGACCGATGAGTGGCCCGCGGGCAGCCTGGAACTGAGGGCCGGAGCCGCCCGGCGCAGCGTGTCATTCAAGGCCTGGGAGGGCCTGGAGCTGCCCCCCCTGCATGCGGGCGAGGTGATGCTGCTGCCTCCGGCGAAACTGAAGGCTCTTCCCGGCTTAGTGGCCGGTGCTGAAATGCGCATCAGCGCGAGCTTCGACCAGTTGGTCCTGCGGCTTGGGCCCGAGGGAATCCATCCCACCGTACAATGATCAGCCCCGCATCATCTCGGCGATGAGGAAGGCCATCTCCAGGCTCTGGGTGCCGTTGAGTCGGGGGTCGCAGCCGGTCTCGTAGGCCTTGAGAAGATCCGCCTCGGACAGGGCTTCGGTGCCTCCCGTGCACTCGGTGACGGCCTCGCCCGTGAGCTCGATGTGGACGCCGCCCAGGTGGGAGCCGTGGGCCCGGTGGAGCTCGAACGCCTGCTTCAGCTCGGACAGGATGGCGCTGAAGCCTCGTGTCTTAAGGCCGGTGGCGCTTTCCGTGCCGTTGCCATGCATGGGATCACAACTCCAGAGCACCGGATGACCCGTGCTTTGGACGGCCTTCAGCAGGGGCGGCAGCGCCGCCTCGATCTTCGTGGCGCCAAAGCGTGAAATGAGCGTGACCCGGCCGGGCTCGCGATCAGGGTCGACCCGGTCGAGGAGGTCCACCAAGTGTTCTGGCGTGGCGCTGGGGCCCACCTTCACGCCGATGGGATTGCGGATGCCACGGAGATACTCGATGTGGGCGCCCTCCAATTGGCGGGTGCGTTCGCCCACCCAGATGGTGTGGGCCCCCAGGTTGTAGTAGCCGCCCTCCTCGGCGATCCAGCGGGTGAGGGCCTCTTCAAAGGGCAGCAGCAGGGCCTCGTGGCTGGTGAAGAAGTCGATGCGCTCCAGCACGTCCCGTTGGACGCCGCCCAGGGCCTCGAGGAAGTCCAGGGACTCGCGCACCTGGTCCAGGGTGCGGCGGTAAGCAGGGACTTCACCGGTGCCGCCGGGCAGCTCCCAGCGCTCGGGGTGGTGCAGGTCCGCGAAGCCGCCGGCGGTGAGGGCCCGCAGATGGTTCAGCGTGGCGGCGGCATGGAAGTAGGCCTCCAGCATGCGGCCGGGATCGGACCGCCGGCTGGAATCATCCGGTTCCAGGCCATTGATGAGGTCACCCCGGTAGCTGGGCAGCTCGCGGCCATGCACCATTTCCGTGGGCTTACTGCGCGGCTTGGCGAACTGGCCGGCGATGCGTCCCACGCGCACCACGGGTTTGCGGCCCCCGTGCGTGAGCGCCACGGACATCTGCAGCAGCACCCGCAGCTTGCCTTCGATGGACTCTGGCGTGCAGTCCTTGAACCGCTCGGCACAATCGCCGCCCTGGAGCAGGAACCGGCGCCCGGCGGCGGCCTCGGCCAGGAGGCCCCGAAGGCGGACCACTTCCTCGGGTACCACCAACGGCGGCATGCGGCGGAGCCGGGCGAGGATCCCTTCAAGCTCGGAGGAATTGTCGTAGACCGGCTGCTGTAGGGCCGGGAAGCGTTGCCAGCTGTGGGGGTTCCAGGACATCATGTCCCATTCTGGACTGGATCCATCGGTGAGTGACACGGCGGGGAGAATTCCAGCTCGCTTCTTGATCACCATCAACCCAGGGCCAGCATTCGCTCGAGAGGCTTCAAGGCCAGAACCCTGAGTTGCTCGTCCATGCAGATCTCGGGTTTCAGGTCGCGCAGGCAAAGGTAGAGCTTTTCCAGGTTGTTCAATTTCATGTAGGGGCAGAGGCTGCAGTTGCAGCCGCTGTCTGCCGGGGCCGGGATCAGCTCGGCCTCGGGCCGCCGCTGGCGCATCTGGTGGAGGATGCCAGCCTCGGTGGCCACGATGAAGGCCTTGGCGCTGTCCTTGGCCACGAAGTTGAGCAGGGCGGCCGTGGAGCCCACGAAATCCGCCAACTGGCTCACGGTGGCATCGCATTCCGGATGGGCGATGAGCTTGGCCTCGGGATGCTGGGCCTTGAGGGCCGCCAGCCGTTTGGCCGTGAATTGTTCGTGCACGATGCAGAAGCCCGGGAACAGCACCATGTCCCGGCCGGTCTGCTTCATCACCCATTTGCCGAGGTGACGGTCGGGAGCGAAAACGATCTTGCGGTTCTTCGGGAGACTCTCCACCACGCGCACGGCGTTGCTGCTGGTGCAGATGACGGTGCTGAGGGCCTTCACGCCTGCCGAGCAGTTGATGTAGCTCACCACATCGTGATCGGGGTACTGCTTCAGCCATTCGGCGAAGTGGTCCGCGGGGCAGCGGTCGGCCAGGCTGCAGCCGGCGTCCATGTCGGGGATCACCACGGTTTTCGTGGGGCTCAGGATCTTGGCGGTCTCAGCCATGAAGTGGACGCCGCAGAAGGCGATGACATCGGCATCGGCCTTCGAGGCCTGCTGGCTCAGCTGGAGGCTGTCGCCCACGAAGTCCGCCAGGTCCTGGATCTCGGGCTCCTGGTAGTAGTGGGCCAGCAGGACAGCCCGGCGCTCGGCCTTGAGCCGCCGGATCTCCGCAGCCAGATCCAGCCCCTGGGGGATGCTTTCGAGATCGGGAACGTAGGGGGCGGTCAGGTCCATGACTCGATTCTAGCCCTTGTCCAGAAACCGACGGATTCGGAGTCCTGGGTCCGGATGATCGAACACCTCGGAGAAGGCCGCCCGCTCCCAGGCCAGGGCAGGGCCCCGCGACAGGCCACGCTGATGATCCTGGAGGTCGCGCAGCATGTTAAGAGAACGTAAAGATGCAGGTAATCCTGTTGTCACAACCGGGTTTCCGCTATTCTGGGCGCGGATCGCAGGGTCCAATTGGATGCGGGAATCCGATGGCTGCTCCCCAGGGGCGGACATCGGTCCAGGTCTAGACGGATTCATGCCTTTTTCATCCTACAGGGGGGATACATGGCCAAGACGGCGCAGGCGCCAGACACATCCAGCATCTCACGGCTGGACCAGATCAAGATCAGCCAGTACTTCGGCTGCAACACCTTCAGTGAGCGGACCATGCACGAGCGGCTGCAGCGGGACGTCTACAAGGCCTACCGCCAGGCGCTGAAGCGCGGCGAGCCCTTGTCTCCCGAAGTGGCCAAGAGTGTGGCGATCGCCATGAAGGAGTGGGCCCTGGAGCAGGGCTGCACTCACTTCACCCACTGGTTCCTGCCCATGACCG
>CAIYNT010000141.1 GCA_903927605.1 uncultured Holophagaceae bacterium | reverse complement strand
GTCGTGGGGCACTACAATTCCGGCGTCCAGATTCCGTCCTCGGAGGAATACCACGCCGCCAACCTCTGCAATGTATCTCCAGCCAACACCAACCCCAAGGTCACGGATCGTGGCTATGCCGAAATCAACCGCGTTTGCGGCCGGGACGACGTACAGGGTGCCGTGGGTGCCCAGTTCGCCAAGAGCAAGGGCATCAAGACCGCCTACGTGCTGCATGACAAGACTGCTTATGGCCAGGGCATCGCCGAATACTTCAAGAAGGAAGCCGAAGCTCAGGGCATGAAGGTGGTGGGCTTCGCCGGGACCGAAGAGAAGGCCAACTTCGACGCCATTCTCTCCCCCATCATCGCTGCCAAGCCCGAGTGCATCTACTTCGGTGGCATGTTCGACCAGGCCGCTGTGCTCTACAAGCAGGCCCGCCAGAAGGGCTTCAAGGGCATGTGCCTGTCCGATGACGGTTTCGATTCTCCCGATGCCTCCAAGATCGCTGGCGACGCTCTGATGCAGGGCGCTGGCACCTACTTCTCCACCGTGGCCGGACCGGCTGCCTTCTATCCCGACACCGCCAAGTTCGTGGCCGACTTCAAGGCCAAGTTCGGCAACAACCCCCAGCCCTTCGCGGCCCAGTCCTATGACTGCACCGCCATCCTGCTGAAGGCCATCGAGAACGCCACCACGGCCAATGGCGGCAAGTTGCCCGCCCGCGCTGATGTAGCCAAGGCCGTTCGCGCCCTCCAGAATTTCAAGGGAGTCACTGGCACCTACACCTTCAACGCCAAGGGCGACCCGAGCATGGGCAAGTACTTCATTATTCAGGTCACTTCTCCCGATCCTGCCCAGTGGGCCTCGAACAAGATCGACCAGACCCTCAGCATCGCGCCTCCCAAGTAGGCACTCAGGTAAAACGCCCCCCCCCCTCCATCCCGCCGGAGGGGGGGTTTCCAGGAGACCCTATGCGTAATTTCATGGGATCGATAAATGTCCGCCAAATATTGCTACCCATTGGTCAGATGGCGATATTTGTCACGGGAGCGGGGGCCCTCTGTTCCGGGGTCATGCTCGTCCTGGCGATCCTCTTCCGAGGGTCCGGGGCGGATCACATCTTGCAGGCCACACAGGGGGTCGGCATCCTGACCTATACCCTGAACAGCCTGCCCCAGGTGCTCATCGACGGTGTGACCATCGGCTTCGTCTATGCCGCCATCGCCCTGGGCTACACCATGGTCTACGGCGTCCTCCAGTTCATCAATTTCGCTCACAGTGAGATCTTCGCCATCGGGGCCTTCTGCGGCGTAGAGTCGCTCATCGCCCTCAACGGCCTCGGCGTCCTGGCGAAGGCTTCGGCCATGGGGTCCTTCATGTACTTGGGACTCGCCCTGATCATCGGCATGGCCGCCTCGGGCGGCATGGCTGTTCTGGTGGAGCGCGTGGCCTACCGCCCCCTGCGCAGTTCCCCCACCCTTATTGCGCTCATTTCGGCGATCGGCGTATCTTTCGCTCTGCAGGACATCATCCGG
>CAIYNT010000140.1 GCA_903927605.1 uncultured Holophagaceae bacterium | reverse complement strand
TTCGGCCGCCTTGGCCAGCAGGTCGGCGCCGACCAGTTCATCGTAGACAATGATGCACTCCACCGGGTTGAGCTCGAGGCTGCTCAATTCAGCGGCCATGGTTACCGTCGTGTCGTAGCCGCAGAGCTGGTAGGCGACGCTGGAAGTGACTTCGCAGATCACCGGGTTCACCTTGCCAGGCATGATGGAAGATCCAGGCTGGGTGGCGGGCAGGGTGATCTCGAAGAACCCCGTGCGCGGTCCGGAAGACATCAGGCGCAGGTCGTTGGCGATCTTCGACATGGCCAGGCCCGCGCGCTTCATGGCACCGGACATCCGGACGTAGCTGGCGCAATCGGAAGACGCGCCCACCAGATCATGGTTGGGCACGAAGGCGTAGCCCGTCAGCTTCGCGAGCTTCTGGATGGACAGGGCGCTGTACCTGGGGGGGCTGTTGAGGCCGGTACCAATGGCAGTCCCGCCCAGGTTCACCCTCAGGAAGGAAGTCTGCGCATCCTGCAACTGCTCAATGGCTTCATTGATGTTATCGGCGAATCCGAAGAACTCCTGGCCGAGGGTCACGGGCACGGCATCCTGCATTTCGGTGCGGCCCATCTTGATGACGTCCTTGAATTCAGTCCCCTTGGCTTCGAGGGCCGCCTTGAGCAATTTCAAGTTCTTGAGGGCCTGGTCTATTTCCATGACCACGGCCACCTTGGCTGAGGTGGGATAGTTGTCGTTCGTGGATTGAGAGAGGTTGACGTCATCGTTGGGGTGCAGGAAGGCATATTCACCCTTGTGCTTGCCCATCAGCTCCAGGCCACGGTTGGCGATGACCTCGTTGAAGTTCATGTTGGTGGAGGTGCCTGCGCCGGCCTGGACCATGTCCTCGGGGAACTGGTCGTGCAGCTTGCCTGCGATGAGCTCATCGCAGGCCTGGCTGATGGCGTCCAGCTTCGCTTTGGGGAGGATGTCCAGTTCGAAGTTGGCCTGGGCCGCGGCCTTCTTCACATAGGCATAAGCCTGGATGAAGGTTGGGAAATGCTCGAGCTTCTGCGTATTGAAGGGAAAGTTCTCCACGGCCCGCGACGTCTGGGCACCCCAGTAGGCAGCAACGGGGATCTGCCGGTCTCCGAGGGAGTCGTGCTCCTTGCGGGTGGCTTGGGCCAGGGCGGGGCTGGCCGTGGCCACAGCCAGGACGCAGGCCAGGGAACTGGTCAGCCAGGCATTCGAGGTAGGTCTGGTCAGGTTCATCTTTGGTTTCTCCTTGGAAGAGGTGGCGAGGTGTACTGGGTTCAGGTCTGGATATGTGCCGGAATCGGCACAGCGTGCTCGGCAGGGGACATACCGGACCCAACTTCAGGGGGACAAGCCTGAGTTGCAAAGGCGATACCAGCGAAAACCAGCAACATACCAGAATATTTAATTATTATAATATTTTAGGTTAACCAACAAAATAGCCTGGTGATGTCGCCAGCAAAACCGGATCGAAGGGGTATAACCATTCGAGTGCAGGGTTGAAATGAAAATGTATAAGTACATTTAAAACAAAAATTAAAACATTATTCCAGTAAATCCAAATGTAATGTTTGTTATAACTATTCAAAAATTTTAGTTAATTTCAAAATAAAAAAATAAAATTGAAGTTTTGAATAAAATTGGAGTCAGCTTGGTCATCACCATGAACTACCTGTGATTCTTGGAGGCCATTATGAAAGCCTGGAGAGCGCTTCTCCCCCCCCTGATCGGCCTCTGCATCGCCCTGCTGCCCGCGCCAGCGGGCCTGGCGCCCCATGCGTGGCACTACTTCGCCCTGTTCGCGGCGGTGATCGTGGCCCTGGTGCTAGAGCCCCTGCCGGGCGGCGCTGTCGGCCTGCTGGGGCTCACGGTGGCCGTGATCCTGGCCCGGTACGTGCTGTTCAGTCCCGAGCAGCTGACCAAGCCCGGCTTCAGCGCCCCCAACGCGGCCCTGGCCTGGGCCCTGTCGGGATTCTCGAACCCCACCGTGTGGCTCATCTTCGGGGCCTTCATGTTCGCCCTGGCCTATGAGAAGACCGGCCTGGGCCGGCGCATCGCCCTCGCCTTGGTGAGACGCATGGGCAGCAGCACTCTCAACCTGGGGTACGCCGTCCTAGGGGCGGATTTACTCCTCGCGCCCTTCACGCCTTCCAATACGGCCCGGAGTGGCGGCACGATCTTCCCCGTCATCAGTCACCTGCCGCCCTTATACGATTCAAAGCCCAACGATCCTTCCATGCACCGGATCGGCAGCTACCTCATGTGGGTCGCCATCGCCACCACCTGCGTGACCAGCACACTGTTCATGACCGCCCTCGCCCCCAACGTGCTCGCGGTCGAGCTGGTGCGGAAGACCGTCCATGTGGATCTCCAGTGGCTGAAGTGGCTGTTTGCCGCCCTGCCGGCCTGCCTCCTGCTCCTAGCGGTGATTCCCCTGCTGGCCTACTGGCTGGAAAGGCCCTCGGTGAAGGGTGGCAGCGAGGTCCCCCAGTGGGCGGCGGGGGAGCTGGCCAAGATGGGCAAGCTGACCCTGAAGGAGATCCTGCTCCTCGTCTATGTGGCCTGCGCCCTTGCGCTCTGGATCTTCGGCGACGCCTTCATCAGTCCCACCACCGTCGCCCTGCTGGTGATCGGCATGATGCTGACGACCCGCGTGATCACCTGGGCCGAGATGATGCAGAACAGGGATGCCTGGAACACCTACGCCTGGTTTGCGACCCTGGTGGCACTGGCCGACGGACTCTCCCGGGTGGGCTTCATCTCCTGGTTCGCCACCACCGTGGCTGTGCATCTCGGCGGGCTTTCCGTCCTCAAGGCTCTCGTGGTCCTGCTGCTGGTGAACTTCCTTCTGCACTACCTGTTCGCCAGCGTCACGGCCCATGTCACGGCAGTGCTTCCGGTGCTGCTGGCCGTGGGCGCCGCCATCCCCGGCATGCCCGTGGACCGGATGGCCCTGCTGCTCTGCCTGCAGCTGGGCATCATGGGCGTGATCACCCCCTACGGCACGGGACCCAGCCCGGTGTACTTCGGGTCCGGATTCCTGCCGGGCAAGCTCTACTGGAAGCTGGGCACCATCTTCGGCGTGGTGTACCTGGCGGCCTTCCTCCTGATCACCGTGCCCTGGGTGATGTTCCGCTGAACCTAATCCACCAGCCGTCTAGGCCAGCAGCGCCGCCAGGGCGATGGAGCTGAGCTTGGTCTTGGGGCTGTCGCCGCGGCTGCTCAGGACGCAGGGGACTCGCGCCCCGGCGACGATGGCAGCCACCTCGGCGCCGCCGAGCTTGGTGGCGGCCTTATAAAAAACGTTGCCTGCTTCGAGGAAGGGGAAGAGCAGGCAGTCCGCATCGCCGACGACGGGACCGCCGATGCCCTTGATGTGGGCCGACTCGGGATCGATGGCGACGTCGAGGGCCATGGGACCGTCCACCAGGGCGCCCGGGATCTGGCCCCGGTCGGCCATCTTCGCCAGCAGAGCGGCCTCCACGCTCGCCCTCATCTTGGGCTGCACCTGCTCCGAGGCCGCCAGCACGGCGACCTTGGGCAGCTCGATGCCCAGCGCCCGCGCCGTCGCCACCAGGTAGCCGAGGATGGCCAGCTTCTCCCTGAAGTCCGGCTCGGGGATCACGGCCACGTCGCCCACGATGAGGAGCTTGGCATAGCCCGGATGTTCCACGACGGTCACGTGGCTGAGGATGGCGCCCGGCTCCAGCAGGCCCTGCTCCTTGTGCAGGATGGCCCGCATGTACTTGTCCGTGCTGAGCAGGCCCTTCATGAGGAGGTCGCCCTCGCCGGCCCGGACCATGGCCACGGCCTTGGCGGCGGCCTCAAGGTCCGTGACGGCCGGGACCAAGCGGAAGCGGTCCGACCGCAGCCCCAGTTCCCCGCAGGTCTTCACCATCAGGGACTCATCGCCCACGAGGATGGCTTCCACCAGCCCCGACGTCGCGGCCGCATTCACGGCTTCCAGGGTGTGGGCGTCATTGGCCCAGGCCACCACCAGGCGCTTGCGGGGGCGGTCCTGCACTGCGCGGAGCAGGTCATCGAGGGTGCGGATCAGCATGGCGGCACCTGTGCAAAGGCACTGGGGAGAGTAGCATTTCCCCATGGCCGTCTCTGTGAGCTTCCGCACATACCTCCTCGAACAGCTGGGACAGATCCGCCCCGTGACCTCCCGCCCCATGTTCGGTGGTCTCTGCTTCTTCGCCGAGGGCCGCGCCTTCGCCCTGGTGGCGGACGAGACGCTCTACTTCAAGGTGGACGACAGCAACCGGCCGGACTTCGTGGCCGCGGGCATGGGCCCCTTCCTGCCCTTCGGCGACCCGGACAGGCCCATGCAGTACTACGAGCTGCCCATCGAGGTGTTGGAAGATCCGGATGAGCTGGCGCCCTGGATGGCCAAGGCCATCGCCGTGGCGGCGAAGGCCAAGCTCAAGGCGAAGCCGAAAGCCAAGGTTGCGGCAAAGCCCAAGGCGACGCGGAAGTAGGCCCATGAACCTAGTCCTGATTCTGCCGGAGGATCTCCTGGCGCCGGACCACGCGCGGCTGACCGGTCGCCGCCTGCGGCATGTGCGGGAAGTGCATCGGGCGGCTGTCGGAGATGATCTCACGGTGGGGCTGCTGGGCGGGAAGATGGGCCGGGGCCGGGTGCTGCATCTGGATGATGAGGCCCTGGAACTGGCACTGGCGCTGGATCAGGAGCCGCCGCCCAAGCTGCCGCTGACGCTCCTGATCGCCGTGCCGCGACCGAAGGTGCTGAATCGCGTGGTGGCCGCGGCCTCCAGCCTGGGCGCCGCGCGCCTCGTGCTGGTGAATGCCTGGAAAGTGGAGAAGGCCTACTGGGCCAGCCCCCGCATGAGGCCAGAGAGCCTGCGCGAGCAGCTGGTCCTGGGGCTGGAGCAGGCCCGGGACACGGTGCTGCCGGAGCTCCGGTTGGCGCGGCTCTTCCGGCCCTTCGTGGAAGATGAGCTGCCGGGTTTGATTGGTGAGGGCACGGGACTGCTGGCCCATCCCGGCACCGGCGAGGCCGCCCCAAAGACACTGGTGGCGCCCCTCACCCTGGCCATCGGTCCCGAAGGCGGCTGGATCGAGGCCGAGGTGCAAAGCCTCCTGAAGGCCGGCCTCCACCCGCTGGACCTGGGCCCGCGGATCCTGCGCACCGAGACCGCCCTGGCGGCCCTGGTGGGACGGCTGTTCTGATTGGACTGTTCATCCCCAGTTAAAGGCCGTTCGGCCTCCCAACCTGCGGATCGGGAATGCGGTAGAATTCCACGTCTATCCGCCCGTTTCCGGTCTGCCTATTCAATATTGTTGATTTGCTAGCGCTGCGGTTCTTTTAGTAATCAGGTCCAGTTCCAATCTGGATTGGGCGTTTTCAACATCGCTTGAAGGCGCCCTCCAATACTGGTCGGGCGTCACAGAGTACCCATACGTAACAATCAGCACTCACTGAGAAACACCTAAAATGAATGGAGCTTCGATGTTTCCCAGAGGTGGATATCTAGTCTTGTCGACCATCATTCTTGTCGCTCAACCCGAAAGCAAGGATCTCAATGAAGGAATCGAAGCTTTTAAAGTCAGAGATGGACTGAAGGCTGTTGAGCTCTTGACTCCATTGACAAGGGTCTTAGGAAGCAAAGCAAGAAGGTGAGAGCATGAAAGCCGCGTCATGCCTCATCAAAACAAGTACTACCAGCGTTCTAAAATTTCGGAGGCGATTTTCAGGCGCCTGATCCGGTGCTTTGCGCTTGATCTCACGGCTACTGAAACTGCGCTTCTGGTGGGGATCAGTTTGCGCTCAGTGAATACCATCTTCCTTCGGATTCGTCAGCGCATGGCTGAGGAGTGCGAACGTCAATCGCCCTTCCAGGGGGAGGTCGAGGTTGACGAATCCTACTTCGGGCCTCATCGGGTTCGAGGGAAACGAGGACGCGGAGCTGGAGGGAAGACCATCGTCTTTGGAATTCTCAAGCGCCAGGCCCAGGTCTTTACCGAAATCGTTCCGAATTGTCGCAAAGCCACACTCCAAGCCGTTATCCGGGGTCATGTCTCTCCAGAGAGCGTCATTCACAGCGATGGATGGAGGGGTTACGACGGACTTGTGGATGTCGGCTACAAGAAGCACTTCAGGGTCAACCACGGGGCCAATGAGTTTGCCAGAGGGCATAGGCATATCAATGGCATCGAGTCCTTCTGGAGCTATGCCAAACGCAGACTCGCGAGGTTCAACGGTATTCCGGCCAGCACCTTCTACCTTCACCTCAAGGAATGCGAATACAGGTTCAACTGCCGCAACAAAGACCTCTACCAGGTCCTTCTCAAACTGCTACGATCACACCCTCTCTGACCTCTCTTTGCTTCCTAAGACCCATAAATGATTATACATCGAGCCCACCCCTGGGACGTGGCGTTTCCCCAGTCGATCAGGGCGCAGGATTGTCGATGATGCGTCCCTTCCCAAGCGCAGCAGAGCTCACGTCATGGCCGTCAATCTCTGTTTCGGTCCTTCCCGAAGACCGCTCGGATTCAGGCCAGGAACAGTCGGTACGCAGGGTTGGCACCCTCGTCCACCCAGGCGTAGCCCAGCTGGTCGAGGAAGGCCTGGAATTCGGCGTGGTCCTCGGGGGGCACCTGGATGCCCGTGAGCACGCGGCCGTAGTCCGCGCCGTGGTTGCGGTAGTGGAACAGGGAGATGTTCCAACCCGCGTTCATGCGATCCAGGAAGCGGAGCAGGGCGCCGGGGCGCTCGGGGAACTCGAAGCGCAGCACCCGCTCGTGAGTGACGGAGGGCGCCCGGCCGCCCACCAGGTGCCGGATGTGGAGCTTGGCCATCTCGTTGTCGCTGAGATCCTCGGCCTCCAGGCCATCGGCGCGGAGGTGCTCCAGGAGCCGCCGGGTCTCGGCCCGGTCGGCCACCTGCATGCCCACGAAGATGTGCGCCCGGCTGGGATCCGCATAGCGGTAGTTGAACTCGGTGATGGACCGCTGGCCGATGCGCTCGCAGAAGGCGCGGAAGCTGCCGGGCCGCTCGGGGATGGTCACCGCCAGGATGGCTTCGCGCTGCTCGCCCAGCTCCGCCCGTTCCGCCACGAAACGCAGGCGGTCGAAGTTGGTGTTGGCACCCGACAGGATCGCCACCAGGGCGCCGGGGGTAGGCCGGTCCGGGTTCCGCTCGCACCAGGCCTTGAGCCCCGCCACCGCCAAGGCCCCGGCGGGCTCCAGGATTGATCGGTTCTCCTGGAACACGTCCTTGATGGCGGCGCAGATCTCATCGGTGTCCACCAGCACCACCTCGTCCACGAATTGCTGGCAGAGCTCGAAGGTCTTCTCGCCTACCTGGCTCACGGCCACCCCATCGGCGAAGAGGCCCACCTGGTCCAGCTTCACGCGATGTCCGGCCGCCAGGGAACGACTCAGGGCGTCCGCGTCCACAGGCTCCACGCCGATGACGCGGATGCCTGGCTGCAGGCGCTTCAGGTAGGCGGCGATGCCGGCGATGAGGCCACCGCCGCCCACGGGTACGAACACCGCCTCCATGCCCCGGGGCATCTGGCGCAGCAGCTCCATGCCGATGGTGCCCTGGCCCGCGATGACGTCGAGGTCATCGTAGGGGTGGATGTAGGTGGCGCCCCCCTCGGCCCGCAGCCGCTGGGAGTGGTCGAAGGCCCCTTCAAAGGTGTCGCCGTGCAGCACCACTTCCGCGCCCAGGGCCCGCACCGCGTCCACCTTGATGCTGGGCGTGGTCACGGGCATGACGATGGTGGCCCGGCAGCCCAGCCGCTGGGCGGCGAGGGCCACGCCCTGGGCATGGTTCCCCGCGGAGGCGGCGATGACCCCGCGGGCGCGGGTGGCCTCGTCCAGGTGGGCGATCTTGTTGAAGGCGCCCCGCAGCTTGAAGGAGAACACCGGCTGCAGGTCCTCCCGCTTGAACCAGACCGGCGCACCGAGGCGCTTGCTGAGCTGCCCTGCGGGCTCCAGCGGGGATTCGATAGCCACGTCGTAGACCAGGGCCGTGAGGATGCGGTCCAGGAGGTCGCGGGAATCAGGGGTGGAGGGCTG
>CAIYNT010000139.1 GCA_903927605.1 uncultured Holophagaceae bacterium | reverse complement strand
GCATCCATTTTGCGCCCGCGTCGGCAAAACGCTTCGCCTGAACCAGCGGATCGGGCTCGTAGATCGTCGCCGCGTTGAAATCGTTTGATTAATGCTGGGAGACCGAGTTAATCATTCGTTTGATTTACTCTCCGAGGCCCGTCATGACCCCACCAGCCCTGAGCCCAGATTCCCGCACCCGCCTCATCGAATCGGCCATCCTCCACTTTGCGGACAAGGGTTTCGACGGCGCCGGGATCCGGGAGATCGCGAAAAGCGCCAACGCCAACTCCGCCTTGGTGGCCTACCACTTCTGCGGGAAGGAGGGGCTCTATCTGGAGGCCCTCAGGGCGATCTTCTCCCGCAAGATCTCGCCCGTGTCCCAGCTGGCGGGGCTCCCTCCGGCTGGGACCCCAGGGGCCCGCAAAGCCGCGCTCCAGGGCCTGCAGGACTACATCCGCGCTTTCCTCATGGAGCTGATGTCCTGTGACGGATCGGACCCGGTGGATGAGGCGGCAATGGTCCTCATGGCGCGGGAAATGCAGTCGCCCCGCCCGGCGTCCTCGGCCCTGCTGATGGAGCACCTGCGGCCCTACGTGACCTACGTGACGAACTGCCTCCAGGTCCTGCGTCCAGACCTGGATGAGGACGCGCTCTTCGCCATGGGCGTAAGCATCCAGGGGCTGATGATCCACTTCCGGAATTCACTGGGGATCATCCGCCTCATCCGGGGCAATCCGGCCTATCCCGAGGATCTCGACCGGATCATCCGACATCACATCGACTTCAGCCTCCGGGGGCTTGGCGTCCCCGAGGCCTTCCCGCAGCCGAGGAACTGACCATGCTATTGATGTCACCACCCGCTCTTCAGGCCCCAGCCCTGACGCTGCCCCAGGTCAGTTCGCCAACCTCTGCGGCGCCGCTGAAGCTGGACCTTTCTGGAGCGCTATCCCGTGCCCGGAACGAGAACCCCATGCTCCGCGCCGCCAAGGCCCGGGTGGACGAGCGCCGGGGCCTGATCACCAGCACCCGGGCGGACGCACTCCCGCAGCTGACCCTCATCGGGGACTTCACCCGGGTGCGGGACGTCTCCCTCCTCAATAGCAGCTTCGCGGGCAGCGCGGCGAGTTTCGGCCTGACTCCGGACTCCCTGGTGGGGACCCAAAACCTCTACACCACCCAGGCGAACCTGACCCAGCCCCTGTTCTACTGGGGCAAGCTGGGTACGGCCATCGACATCGCGAAGATGGGCGAGCGGGAAGCCGCCCTGGCCTATACGACCTCCGAGCTGGATGTCCTGCACGGCGTGGCCAAGGCCTATCTGGCGGTGCTTTCCGCCCAGGCCGAACGGGAAGTCATCGAGACCCGACGCAAGACGGCCGAGCAGTTCGTGGCGGATGTGAAAGCCAAGCTGGAAGCCCAGACGGCCACGGAACTGGATCGCCTTCGCGCTGAGAGCGAGTTTTTGGCCGTGATCCCCGATTCGCTCCAGGCCGACGCCCAAGTGAAGCGGGCTCAGGAGGTGCTGAATGGACAACTGGGACTGGATCCGCGCACGCAGATCGTCCTGGAAGCTCTCGGGCTGCCCGAGCCCACGGGCAAACCTGCTGGTGCAGAGCGCAGCGAACTCGCCCAGCTGAAGCAGCAGGAGGCGATGTACCGGGCCAACGAAAAGATCATCATCTCGGACCTGCGCCCCAAGGTCGATCTCAGCGCCAGCTACGGTTACCAGGCGGGCAAGACGGACAACCTGTTCCAAGTGCCCTACGACGCCTGGCGGGTGAGTGTCACGATGAAGTTCCCGATCTTCGATGGGCTGCGCAGCTCGGGGAAGCGGGCCCAGAACACGGCCCAGCTCGAACAGGTGAAGCAGTCCCGCATCGACCGGGAGCGGTCCGTGGCCATTGAGCAGAGCACCGCCGATCGCGAACTGGAGAAGGCCATCGCCCTCAACGAGGCCGCCCGGAAGGCCCACGACGCCGCCTTGGAGGCGCTTCGCGTGAGCCGAGATTCCTTCGACCAGGGCCTCATCACCTCCCTCGATCTTTTGCAGGCAGAGCGGGCCGAGCGCCAGGCCGAGAGCCAGCGCCTCCGCGCCGAACTGGGCCTCTGGTCCGCCCGCTTCGATCAGCGCCGCTCGCTGGGCCTTCCTCCTCTTTGACTTGAGCCGGTCTCGCGTCAGGCGATGCCTGATGCGAGGGTGGAACTGATTTTTCGGAGCCGATGATGAACCGCAAAACCCTTCTTTATGTCGCCGTGCCCCTGGTCGTCATCGCCGGCGCGGCCACCTACCATCGCGGTCAGCGCAACCATGAACTGGACCACCAGGCCACGGTGAAATCCGAGGGCACGGTGGCCGTCACCCTGGTCCTCGTGCAGGAGCGGACTTTTCATCCCGCCGTGGCCTTCACCGGTACATTGCTGGCCGTGAATCGGGCGGAGCTGAAAGCCGAAGTGACCGGGCGCGTGACCCGCGTGGCGGTGCAGGAAGGTGATACGGTGGCCGCTGGTGCGCTACTGGGCACGCAGGACGAGGATGACTACGTGCTGGGGGTCCAGGCCGCCGAGGCCCAGCTCAACCAGGCCAAAGCCCAGGCCCTCCAGGCCCAGCGGGACAATGACCGCTCGGTGGCCCTGCTGGAGAAGCGCAGCATCACCCGGCAGGCGGCCCAGCAGGCCGAGACGGCCTACAACGCCAACAGGGCCGCGGCCCAGGCCGCCGAGAGCAATCTGGGACTGGCGCACCTGCGGCTGAAGAAGGCCCGCCTCGTCGCGCCCTTCGCGGGGCAGGTCGCCCGCCGCCTGGTGCAGCCCGGCGAGATGTTGAATCCTGGGCAGACCGCCTTTGAAGTCGTGGACAACCGCAAGCTGGAGATCCGCGCCGACCTTCCCACCGAGGCCCTGGCCCTTGTGAAAGTCGGCCAGCGGGCCACCTTCCGCGCCGTCGGTCTGGATGGCTTGGTGGAGGGCCGCGTGGCCCAGGTGAGTCCCACCCTTTCCCAGGATGGCCGCACCCTGCATGTCCGCGTGGAAGTGTCCAATCCGGATGGCCTGCTCAAAGGCGGGCTGTTCGTGGAGGGAGTCATCCTCGGCGAAGGTGAGTCCAAGGGGCCGGCGCTGCCCGCGACCCTGTTGAAGGCCCAGGACCGGGACGCGGAGCTCTATGTCGCCGAGCAGGCCGTGGCCCGGCGCCGGAAGGTGGTGCTGGGACCAGAACAGGAAGGGTTCCGGCCCGTCAGCGGTCTTGCCATCGGCACTCAGGTCATCGACAGCGGCAAGGACCTGGTGGGCGAGGGCAGCCGCCTGCGCGTGATCGGCGATCCGGCCGTAGCGGGGAAGTGACCCATGTTCCTGTCCGACCTCTCCATCCGCCGACCCGTCCTCACCGTCTGCATCATGCTGGCCCTGGTGGTGCTGGGACTCTTCTCCGTGAAGACCCTGGGTATTGACCAGTATCCCAACACCGACATCCCCACCGTCACCGTTTCCGTGGTCTACCCGGGTGCCAGCCCCGAGTCCGTCAAGCAGGACGTGGTGCGCAAGATCGAGGAGGCCGTCAATCCCATCGAGAAGATCAAGGAGATCAGCTCCACCAGCCAGGAGGGCCTGGGCACCCTGGTGATCCAGTTCCACCTAGGGCGCAACGTGGACAACGCGCTCAATGACGTGCGGACCCGGATCGGGCAGATCCGCCGGGACCTGCCCAACAACATCGAAGAGCCCGTCATCTCCAAGTTCGATCCGGCCCAGCTGCCTGTCCTTTCGCTCGTAGTGAAGCCGGATGCCAGACATCCGGACCTGAACGATCGGGAACTGACCCGCATCGCCGAGGACTTCCTCAAGCGGCGCATCGAGAACATTCCCGGCGTGGGCAAGGTGGATTCCGCCGGCGGCAGCACCCGCGAGATCCTCGTCCAGATCGATCCCCAGAAGCTGGAGGCCCAGGGCCTGTCCCTCCAGGCCGTCAGCAGCGCCCTCTCGAACGACACCATGGCCATTCCCAGCGGCAACCTGCTGCAAGGCAGCCGCGAGGTCTCCGTGAAGGTGGACGCCAAGGCGAAATCCGTGGGCGACTTCGACCATGTGATCGTGGGCAACAAGGAAGGCCGCCCCATCGAGCTTCAGGAGGTCGCCAAGATCGTGGATGGGATCCGGGAGAAGCGCAGCCTGGCCCGCCTGGACGGCAAGGATGTGGTGGCCCTGGAGATCCAGCGGCAGACCGGCGGCAACACGGTGGCGATGGTCTCCGCCGTGCAGAAGGCCCTGGAGGGGATGAAGCCCGAACTGGAAAAGCAGGGCATCGAAGTGGCCACGGCCAAGGACAATGCCCGCTTCATCATCGACAACGTGGATGATGTGAACGTCTCCATCTACGTGGGCGGCCTCCTCACGGTGATCATCGTCTTCTTCTTCCTGAAGAGCTGGCGGTCCACGCTCATCACCAGCCTCACGCTGCCGGTCTCCGTGATCTCCACGTTCATCATCATGCGGGCCCTGGATTTCACGCTGAACGTGATGACGCTCATGGGCCTCAGCCTGGCCATCGGCATCCTCATCGACGATGCCATCGTGGTCCGCGAGAACATCACACGCCATGCGGAGATGGGCAAGGACCATGTCACCGCGGCCCGGGAGGGCACCGCCGAGATCGGCCCAGCGGTCATCGCCACGACCCTGTCGATCCTCGCGGTGTTTGTGCCCGTGGCCTTCATGGGCGGCATCGTGGGCAAGTTCTTCTTCCCCTTCGGCATCGTCGTGGCCTTTGCCGTGGCG
>CAIYNT010000138.1 GCA_903927605.1 uncultured Holophagaceae bacterium | reverse complement strand
CGTCCTCTTCTTTTGCTTTCCCGTTTCTGGGTTGATGAGTCTGACTGTCCAGACTCCAGGAAGCTTCTCTTTTCCCTTACCAACTTCTGGACGCTTGTAGACCAAGTGAGAACCGGACAGCAATTTCTCTGTGTGCGGCTTTCCGGCTGCCAGGGAAAGCCTGTTCTTTTGGGTTTCCAGAACCGTCTTTGCCATTTTTGCCCCTGCCGGTTGGTTTTGCTTGGATTTTGCCTGCCAGTGAGGCCAGCATAGGCCCATTCTACGGGCCTTTCAAGGCAAACAAGGCGTAAAAAAGAAGGGTCAAAAGTGGCATTTTAAGCCTCCTTTGACCCTTGTCAGTGTTGAAATAATTAGATTTATTAATTCCCTAAATAAGTGAACCAGAACCGCACGCCAAGGTACTGGCCTTCGTAACCGTCCGGAAGACGCTGGAGGGGGGTGGATCTAAGGACAGCCATGCGGGCGCTCTCGTCCATGGCGGCGTTGCCACTGGGGATCTCGACGCGCACGCGATCAAGACTGCCGTCCTTGGCGATGCGGAAGTAGATCTGCACGCGACCTTGGGTGCTCGACACGCGGTTCCAGTTCCCTGTGATGCGGGACTGCACCTGCTGGAGGTACCAGGTGTAGGGGAAATCGCCATCCACGCTGCCCACGAGGCCCACGCCACCCTGTACTCCGGAGGTGGGGTTGAGTCCAGGGATGCCGCTGCCCGCGCCGAAGGCCGCGCCATTGCCTGTTCCAACTGCCCCGGCCAGGGGATTCTGCGCGGCGGTCTTGCCCTTGGCGGCGGTGGTGCCGGTGCCCTGACTGGCTGTGTCCTTGTTGTCGCCTTTGGCGGCGGCCTTGGTGGTCTTCGTGGCAAAGGGATCGGTGGCCGTGGCCGAGGGGGCCGTCTCGCGGACTGGAGCCACCTCCTCCACGCGCCGGAGGCGCTCGCCGGACTTGCCCACCTCCATGGCCTCGGAACCGCCGGACGCGCCGGCCAAGGCCGCGGGCAGGTTCACCCAGGTGACCTTGATGTCCTCGGGCTTGTCCGGCGGTCCGCCCCGGGGCCAGAAGAACGCAGCGCCCAGCGCCAGGTGCAGGCCTAGGCTCAGGGCCAGGCCCGGCCCCCAGCGCAGTTCGCCCAGGTGCGAGCGGCTGCGAAGGTAAGCCTGGAGGTCCTGGCTCATTTGGCTTCAGCCGCCGGTGCGGCGGGTGCGGCGGCCGTCACGAAGCCCACCTGGGTGAAGCCCGCTTCGCGGATGGCGTCCACCACCTGGATGACGCGGCCGTAGGGGACATTGTGGTCGGCCCGCACCAGCACAGGTCGCTTGCCGCCACTCTGGGCCTTGGCCTTCAGCTGGTTGGCCAGCACGGGCAGGGCCATGAAGGCCTTGTCGAACTGCAGGCGCCCGTCGAAGGTGATGGAGACCATGAGGGCCTCGCTCTCCAGGTTCCGGCCCGTGCGGCTCTCCGGCAGCTTCACGTCCACACCCGTGGTCATCATGGGCGCCGCGATCATGAAGATGATCAGCAACACCAGCATCACGTCGATGAGCGGCGTCATGTTGATGTTGGCCATCTCGTCGCGCCTGGATCCTGGGGTGAAGGCCATGGGACTCCTGGACTGAGGGGCTCAGTCTAGCGCGAGCAAGGCAGAGACCATTCACCGCGGGCCGTGGGAATCCAGGCCACACTTTATTCAGGGCTGATTGGTCCAGGTGGCTGAGGGGTCCAGAGCCAGCATGAGGAAGGTCAGAGTGTTGGGATCAAAACAATTGAATAAAAAATTTTGCCGTTTTTTTCATAATATTTTTCTGTCGACCGTGCTCAAAATGGGTCCCTGAAATCCCCCATCCACGCAAGAACCCACCCAAGTGGGCCTATAGGAGGCAACGAAATGCCGCACAGGAAATCCTTCTTGAATCTCGCAGGCATCCTAGCCTTGGCTGCCGCCGTCATCGGTCTGGGCCCTGCGGCCTTGGCCGACACCCCGACGGTCGCTCCCCAGGATCTAGGCGCGACCGCGCCCGCCACCACTGAGACCGTGTCCATCATCCTGAAGTTGCGCAACCCGGAACTTCTGGATGCCTTCATCGACGCCAGTGTGAACCCTCAGGGTCCGCTCTATCACCGGTTCTTGAACGTGAACCAGTTCCGCACCCTGTTCGCCCCGTCCAGTGGTGACATCAAGCAGGTGACGGACTACCTGAAGGGCCTCGGCATCGTCATCAACGAGGTCTATGACAACAACCTGGTCATCAAGGCGACGGGCACGGCTGCCCAGTTCAACCAGGCCTTCTCCACTACGTTGCATGACTACGTTGACAAGAGAGGGCGGCGGTTCCACAAACCCAAAACGAGTCAGTGTGTGCCCGGGAAACTGCAGAACATCGTGCTTTATGTGGCAGGGTTGGATACCCAGACCTCCCAGTTCCTCCCCCACAACATCAAGGCGAATACCCTGAGTGCCGCGCTGGGTGAAGCGCCGCCCCAGGTGGTCCTGCCTACCGACAACAGCACCGCGACGGGTGTACCGGGCAGCTTCACCACTGGGGATGTGGCCAATTTCTATGGCGTGAATCCCCTCTATGCCAAGGGCATCACCGGCAAGGGCAAGACCATCGGCATCGCCACCCTGGCGGATTTCCTGCCGTCCGATGCCTACTTCTACTGGGACCAGATCGGTCTCACCGTCAGCCAGACCCGCATCCAGCAGGTGCATGTGGATGGAGGCGCCGAATTGTCGAGTGATGCGGGCTCCGGCGAAACCACGCTGGATGTCCAGCAGTCGGGTGGCTTGGCCCCGGACGCGAGGATGGTCGTCTACGATGCGCCCAACACCGAGGCTGGATTCATCGACGTGTTCTACAAGGCGGTGTCGGACAACCTCGTGGACACCCTTTCCGTCAGCTGGGGGTCGCCGGAGATCTACAACTTCCTCATCCCGGGGGTCTCCACCGACACCCGGGCGGTGCTCGTGGCCTATCACCAGGCCTTCGCCGAGGCCGCTGCGCAGGGTATCTCAACCTTTGCCGCCACTGGCGACGCCGGTGCCTACGACACCAACCGTTCCCTGCCCTACCCGTATTTCTCTAAGATCCTCACGGTGGATTCACCGGCCTCAGACCCCTACATCATCGCGGCGGGGGGCACCACCCTGCCCGGGAACATCCAGCGGCTGCACGGCGTGGTGAACGTGCCGTCGGAGCAGGTCTGGGGTTGGGACTACTTCAATCCCTACATGGTGAAGTACTATGGCCCAGCGTACCTGGACTACTACTTCTCGGTGGGCGGCGGCGGCGGTGTCAGCGTCTTCTGGCCCACGCCGGACTATCAGCAGGGCTTCCCCGGCATCCGCAAGAGCGAGCCCAACCAGGTCTGGACCTTCAATCCCAACGGCTTGCCGGACACCACGGGACAGCAGATCCTCTATACGGTTCCAGCCAACGTGAGGGGCCGCAACGTCCCCGATGTGTCCTTGAACTCCGACCCCTACACAGGCTACCTGGTGTATTCCACGACGGATGGCGGATGGCTCGGGGGCTATGGCGGCACCAGCTTCGCCGCGCCCCAGCTGAACGGCATCTTCGCCCTGATCTCCCAGGCCAAGCATTCGCGCCTGGGCTTGCTGCATCCACAGCTCTACACGCTCAAGGCGCAAAGGCCGGCGGGCCAAGCAGGCTTGGCGGACATCACCGCTGGTGACAACTGGTTCTATGCCGGCGTCAAGGGCTACGACCCGGGCGCGGGGCTGGGCGTCATCAATGCAAGCGCCCTGGCTGACGCGATTCGCTAAGCGGCCAGAGAGATCATTCACTTCAAAGCGAAGTAATGAAAATCCAAACCAACAGCGGGGGCCTGCGCTCCCGCTGTTGGTGTCAACCGGCGCCAAGGCCGGGTGGTTTCACTTCCAGCCCAGCCCGATCGCCCCCAGCGTCACCAGCCCTACGCCAATCCACTGGCGCACCCCAGGACGCTCGCCGAGGGCCAGGGAGAAGACCACGGTGAACGCCACGGAAGTATTGCGGATGGGTGGTGACTGCCGCGGCTCCCGTCATGGAGAGGGCCACCAGGAACAGGCTGAAGCCCAGGGCGCACAGGAAGCCCGCCATCAGCACCAGGCCTGGTTCTTCGGGGATGATGCGGAAGGCGGCAAGCCCCCTATGCCGGATCCGCACGATGGCCTGGATCGGCAAGCCCACGGCCATGGAAAGACTGTAGAGCGCCAGGGGATGGGCTCCGTGGGCCAGTGACAGCTTGTAGAAGAGGATGTAACCCGCGATGAAGATGCCCGTGAGCAACGCCCAAGGCAAAGCCCCTCGGTTTCTTTTCTGCCCCGAGGATGACCCCAGGAGTCCCAATCCGGTACAGACCACGACCACGCACACGAGCGAGGTCCATTGGAAGGACTCGGCCATGAACAACATGGAATTTGGCCACAGGAGGGCGATGGAACTTCCTCGCATCCAGCTGTAGCTCCAGCCCAGGGGCGCCCTCTCCAGGGAACGCACCAGTCCCACGAAGTAGCCGCCTTCGCACATACCCGCGGCCAGTCCCCAGCAAACGGCCGGGGCCCCGGGGAAGGCCCTGCCCGGGATGAACGGGATGGCGGCCGCCGTAAGCAGCATGGACACCGCGAACACACCGGCGGAAGCGGAATCCAGGTCTCTGGTCCGCTTCAGCAGCACGTTCCACAGGGCGTGGATGATGGCGGACGCAAAGGATAGGAGAACCGCCGTCAGAGGCACGCAAGCTCCACGGTGCCCGCCGAACGAGCAGGCTCTTTATAGCACCGAGTCGCCATGCACCCAGAGCGTCCAGGATCCACCACGGCAGAGTGTCCTATCGCGGCCAGAAAAAACTTTCATTCTTTATCTTTTTAGTTTCAATCAATGTCGATAGACTCTCGCCCAGCTCACCGATTCTTTTCAACCATCACTCACCTTGGGATCTTCGGATTCCCCTGGAGGCGAACATGACCTCACGCATCACCCTCGGTCTCGCTGCCACGGCTGTGCTCCTGCTCGGTCAAGCCGTTCCCGCCTTGGCTCAGGAAGAGAGACAAAGCCACCGAGTCGGCAATGTGCTGATTCCGGATACCAGCATCGAGCGCTCGGAGGACGTCGGCGTTCGAGCGCACACGAACCACAAAATCTTCCTGGGGCCCACCAACGGTCTGGGCTCCGCCGGCGGCCTTGGCCCCTCGGGTGGTATGACGCCGAATCAGATCCGCGCGTTCTACGGCGTTCCCGACACGGCCACCACGGGCAGCGGTGTCATCGTGATCATCGACGCCTACGATTACGCCACGGCGCTTTCCGACTTCAACGTATTCTCTTCGCAGTTCGGTCTGCCCCTGGAGAGCTCCACCAGTGCCACCGCCTCGACCAACAAGGTCTTCCAGGTGGTCTACGCCAGCGGCAAGAAACCCAAAGCCAATGCGGGCTGGGGCCAGGAAGCGGCGCTGGACATCGAGTGGGCCCATGCCATGGCACCCTACGCCAAGATTGTTTTGGTCGAAGCCAACTCCAACAGCAATGCGGATCTGTACAAGGCGGTGGATGTCGCCGCCGCCATCGCGGGAGTCAAGCAGGTGTCCATGAGCTGGGGCGGCAGCGAGACGTCCACCGAGACCAGCTATGACACCCACTTCAACAAGACGGGCCCGATCTTCTTCGCTTCCTCGGGCGATACCGGTGGGAAGGTCATTTATCCCTCCTGCTCACCGTATGTCGTGGCTGCGGGTGGGACCAGTGTGGCCACCAACAGTGCGGGCAACTGGACCGGAGAGAGTGCCTGGAGCAGCGGTGGTGGCGGCACCAGCGCCTATGTCCCGAAGCCCAGTTGGCAGGTGGGCGTGAGCGGGACGGGAACGAGGCGCAGCGTACCCGACATCTCCTCGGATGCGGATCCCAACACGGGTGTCGCGGTGTACGACAGTACGGCTTATCAGGGCTACAAGGGCTGGATGGTCTTCGGGGGCACCAGCGTATCCTCCCCCTGCATGGCGGGGATGTTGAACGCGAGCGGCAAGACCTACACCAGCACCACCGCGTTCCTCACCAATCTCTACACCAACTTCAAGAACACCCCGAGCGTCTTCCGGGACATCACCACCGGTTCGAACGGATTCGCTGCCGGAACTGGTTGGGACTTCGCGACCGGCGTGGGCACCCCCACCGGAACAGCATCCTTCTAGGCATTTGCGTTCGACCCAAGGGCCTCCACCTCCGGGTGGAGGCTCCGGTGTACCAGTAACAACCTGTCCCACCGGGTCGGAGCACAATTCACACTGCCCCCAGAATGGTCGGTCACCAGGGAGGCGTTGCGGATCATGGCACCGAGCCACCACTGCCCGGGGATACGCCTATCGAACTATTGCCATATGGGTGTCCACAACCCATATTTCAGCTCCCCACCAACGAGGTGCGGAATGAGCTTAGAAAAAGCAATCATCGACTTGACCTCTAAGATCTCAAGCGGAGGCACTTGCTGGATCGGAGACCTTCCCTTCACCGTCTGGTTCGACTCGGACTACTGGGAGTGGGAGTTCCAGGGCGTGTATTATTTCGACCCGCTGGACCTGAGCGAGGCCATCGAAGCATTCGTGCAGAAAGCCACAAAAGGCTCTCGACAAGCTGGTTCCTTGTCCGAAAAGGCCAAGGCATGGACCAGACTGGTCAGCAGGCAATCCAGTACGGTGGCCTCGAGAAGGGGTGCGACTGGGTCGGTGTCTGGACGAGAGCCGTTTCGCGGGCCTAGAGGCTGACCGGCGCCACCAGGTATTTTCCCTTCTCGTCGCAGCTCACGGTACCGGCGGGGATCTCGGGATCGTGCTCGAAGACGCAGATGGTGTCGGTATCGGCGACCTCGCCGAGCACCTTCTGGCGCTCGTTGACGCAGGTGACCACGTCCAGGTCGTAGCCCATGCACCAGGCGGGCTGGATGTGGCGGGCCGTGGGGATGAGGTCGGCCAGGTAGACCAGACGGCTACCGCCGCCTTCGATGACCACGTTTTGCAGGCCCTCGATATGGCCCGGAGCGAGGCGGACCGAGATACCGGGCAGGAGCTCCGCTGCACCTTGCACGGTGTCAAGCAGGCCAGCCGCTTCCATGGGCTCCCAGTTCTGGGGCAGATAGCTGGCCTTCACGCGCAGGTGGGGGTGTTTTGCATCCGCGAGATCCTTGGCTTGCACCAGGTAGCGGGCGCTGGGAAAGCTGGGGACCGTCTTTCCCGCTGCGTTGAAGCGCGTGCTGCCACCCGCGTGGTCGAAGTGCAAGTGCGTGAGGATGCAGAGCGTGATGTCCTCGGGCTTCACGCCGTGCCTGGCAAGGTTGGCGTCCAGCACACCCCGCCCCTCGAACTTGAAGCGGGCCATGAAGTCGTCGCTCTCCTTGTCGCCATTGCCGTTGTCCACGAGGATGACGTGCCGCTTGCCCTCCACCTCGCCGCGGATCAGCAGACAGTTGGTGGCCATGAGGATCTGGTTCTCCTCGTCGGCGGGGTAGAGCTTGTTCCAGACGACCTTGGGCACAGTGCCGAACATCGCGCCGCCATCCAGCCGGAAGGTGCCCCCGCTGACGATCTGCACATCCCACGGACCAAATTGCACAGGCACTCCTGTAGAGAAAAGAAAACCAAACTGTCCACAGATTTCACAGATTTCACAGATTGCACAGATTAGAAAACCAGGAAATCTGTGTGAATCTGTGAAATCTGTGGACCCATTTTTTCAATCGTTCAGAACGAAAGAACCTTTCGCGCGGCCGCCAGCACCTTGTCGGTGTTGGGCAGGATGGCGCGCTCGAGGATGCGGTTGAAGCCGACCGGCGTGAACTCGGAACCCACGCGTTCGATGGGGGCGTCGAGCCAGGGGAAGCACTCGGAGGCAACAATGGCCGCCAACTCCCCGCCAAAGCCACCGAAGACCTTGTCCTCGTGGGCGATGAGCACGCGGTGGGTCTTTTTGACGGACTTGATGATGGCATCCGTATCCAGGGGGCTGAGGCTGCGCAGGTCGATGACCTCCGCGGATTTTCCTTCCTGCTCCAGCTTGGTCGCGGTCTCCAGGGCGAAATGGACAGGTGTTCCATAGGCGAGGATGGTGAGGTCTGTGCCGACCCGGCGGATTCTCGCCTTGCCGAAAGGAACCGCGAACTCCGCCGGCACTGCAGTGTAGGCCATCTTCGCGTTGTAGAGGAATTTCGGCTCGAGGTAGAGGGTGGTGCCGCGGCTGCGCATGGCTGTCCGCAGCAGGCCCGCAGCATCGTCGGCGAAGGCGGGGACCACCACGCGGATGCCGGGCAGGGTGGTGAGCCAGCCTTCGACGTTCTGCGAGTGGTAGAGGCCTCCTCCGATGTAGCCACCGGAGGCGATGCGGATGGTGATGTTGGGCGCGAACTGGCCATGGCTGCGCCAGTAGTCATGGCTGCACTCCACGATCTGCTCAGCGGCGGGCCAGATGTAGTCGGCGAATTCGGCGCCTTCGACCACCACACGGATCTTGTCGTCGAGCCGCGAGAAGCCATTGGCGGTACCGACGATGAAGTCCTCGGCGATGGGCGCGTTGAAGACGCGCTGCTCGCCGAACTCCTGTTGCAGGCCCTTCGATACGTTGAAGATCCCGCCCTTCTCCTTGTTGGCCATGTCCTGGCCCCAGATGAAGGTATCGGGATTGAGCCTGAACTCGTCCCTGAGGGTCTGGTTCAGGGCTGCGATAACGCTGAGGGTGCCGCCGGATTCCTGGTGCGTGCCCTCCGGGTACTTGTCTGAAACCCAACCCTCGGGGATGACAAAGTCGTGGATGCTGGCCGGGTCAGGATTCGGCGCGGCCATGGCTTTCTCATGGGCTGCGAGGTAGCGGGCCTGGTTGTCGATCTCGATGGCCTTGAGCTCCTCCTCGCTGAGGCCGTTCTCCAGGCAGTAGGCGCGGAACCGGGGCAGGGGATCCTTGGCCCTGGCCTCGGCGCGCTCCGCGTCGTCCCGGTAGAGTTCGTGGCGGTCCGAATTGGAGTGGCTGCCGATGCGCACGCAGGTGGCGTACACCATGGCCGGCCCCTTGCCCGTGCGGACATAGGCCAGAGCTTCTTCCATGGCGCGCATGGAATCCGGGAAGTCGAGGCCATTGCACTTGATGATCTTCAGGTTCGGGAAGCCGCTGAAGTTGTCGCAGATCTGCTCGTTGGCGCTCTGGTCCCGCTTGGGCACAGAGATGGCGTAGCCGTTGTCCTGGACGATGAAGACCACCGGGAGCATCTCCCGGTCGGCCCCGTTGATGCTCTCGGAGCAGTAGCCCTCGGAGAGCGATGACTCGCCCTGGCTGCAGAACACCACGGATTCACGGCGGTAATACTTGACCGCGCGGGCCAGTCCCACCGCATGTTGCGTGTGGTTGCCGGTGAGGCTGGACACATTCTGGATGCCGATGGAGGGCTTGGCAAAATGGTTGCTCATGTGGCGCCCGCCCCCGGCCACGTCGGTGGCCTTGGAGATGCCGTTGAGGATGATCTCCTCGGGGGTGATGCCCGCGGCCAGGCAGGTCAGCAGATCGCGGTAGTAGGGGAAGAGGAAATCGCGTCCCGCCTGGAAGGCCAGGCCCGCGGCCAGCTGGATGCCGTCATGGCCCGCGCAGGGCGCATGGTAGGACCAGCCGATGGCCTGCTTCAGGTAGTTGGGCGCCTTGTCGTCCAGCAGGCGTCCGAGGTGCATCAGCTCATACCAGTGGCAGAGATCCTCGCGGCTGGGACCCTCACCGCCATCCAAGGCATCAAGGGCCACGTTCACCAGGGTCGGAGTGTCCAACATCCACCTCCCAAAGGCCGGGCTCTCACCGGCTGTACCAGAGCTTTGCATCATCCCATGGACCCGGGTGTGGAGCCAGCGAGAGGCCTCCAGCGGTGGACTCAGCCGTGGTTCCAGAGCAGTGCGGATCCCTCGCGATTGGCGTCAGTAAAGGCTTTGGCGACGCGGCGCAAAGCCGACTTCATGGTCATGTCCTTCCCGTCCGGAACCCAGAGGGTGGCCCCGGTCGGATGAGTTCCAAGGGTCTCGCGCAGGCGATTCAGCAAAAACTTCGCACCCGGTTCCGTGGTGTGGGGCAGCAGCAGCAGGTACTGATCAGAGGACAACTCCACCATGAGGTCCTCGCCTCGGAGGTGTTCCGCGACCATCGCAAGACGGCCCTTGATGCCCGCCGCCATGGGCTGCGACCAGAGCGCGAGGACCATGGGTTCTGCCCGTCGTCGCGCCAGGAAGAGTGTGGAGCGCAGCCAGATGTCAAGGTAGCGGCGGTTGGGCAGACCGGAGCGCCCGCTCACGAGGGCACTGTCCTCGACGACGGCGCTGCTGAGTTCCAGAGCCTCGAGGGCCGCCTGCAGTTCCTGCTTGAGGTTCTCGGTCTCGAGGGTCCGGGCCATGAGGTGGCCCATGGTCTTCAGCAGGGCCAGCTCTGCGTGGGAGAAGGTGCAGGGTTCGTGATGCTGAACGCACAGCGTTCCCATGGCCTTGTCGCCCACCTTCAATCCCACCCCGGCATAGGCGCGGATGCCGAGTTCCAGGTACGCCGGGGACTTGCACCAGCGGGGATCCGCGGCGGAATCATGGATGATGAGCGGTCGCTCGGGATGGGCGATCACAAAGGGACAGAAGCCCTTTTCGGGCGATTCAAAAATGCCGGCCATGGTGGTGTCAGAGGCCGAGGCCCACCAGAGCACCTCATGGCCAAGGTGGGTGACGCGGGTCAGCAGAGCCTGATCGACGCCGAGGGTCTGCCTCAGCAGCGCCAAGCCCTGCTCGAAGAGCCGAGCAGCATCCGTGCGGCTGTCCCGCAGCAGATCAGACAACGCCACAAGATGCTCCGAGGAGCGAGTGCGACGCTTGAGGGGTTTGGTCACCACTACGCAGTTCTCCGAGGATCACCTCTAGGTTGCCCGGCTTTTCCCCAGGCGCAAGAGATAGCGGTTGTTTCGAGACAACCGGCGCACTCCCGGTTGTTTCGTCACGCCCCCTTCGGTCGCCCTGGTGACCAGACGGAAAGCCAGGTCGGTGAGAGCGACTTACCAGCCGACCACACGAAGGCTGGGACTCACTTCCACTCGGCATGGCCTGCGGCCATGACCGAGGTGCCGTGTTGCCGGGTGGACAGGGCCTCGGACATCCGTCTTACCAGCTGACCACGCGGAGGCTGGGACTCACTTCCTCTTGGAGCAGCCCCTCGATGTAGCGCAGGGTGCCGCTGGTGGAGGAGGGGCAAGAGCCGCAGGCGCCGTGGTAGCTGATCTGGAGGGTCTGCCCATCGAAGGAGATCACTTCCAGGCCGCCGCCATCCCCGGCCAAGCCTGGCCGGATGCGGGTGTCCAGCAGGTGGTTGATGCGCTCCAGGGTGGCATCAGCGTCGCCGCCGGGAGTCAGGGGGGCCAAGTCCCCAGCATCGTTCTCAGGCAGGTTGAGCTCCTCGATGGCCTCGCAGATGGGATCGATGAGGTCGCTCCACTCCGCCGATGGGTCCTTGTTCACGGTGACGAAGCGGTCCATGTAGAACACGGAGGTCACCTTGCCCAGGCCGAAGAGGCAGGAACCCAGCGGATCCCCTACCGCCGCCCCGAAATCCTTGAAGGAACGCGATCCGGCCCTGAGGATGGCCGGATTCACCAAGAACTTCAGGGCATCCGGATTGGGTGTGGGTTCGATGTTGATGACCTTGGGCATGGCAGGCTCCCGATAAAGTTTACCAAATTCGTCAAGATTTTCAAAAGTACATACTGAACCCGGAGCTTCCATGACCCGACCCAAGGCTTTACTGAGCTGGTCCAGTGGCAAGGACGCCGCTTGGGCGCTGCATGTGCTTCGTTGTACCGGCGAACTGGACGTGGTCGGTCTGCTCACCACCACCAACGAGGCCTTCGATCGCGTGGCCATGCATGGCGTCCGCGAAGTGCTGCTGGAAGCCCAGGTGGAGGCCGTGGGGCTACCTCTCTGGAAGGTGCCGTTACCCTGGCCTTGCCCCAACGAGGTCTATGATGCGCGCATGGCCGACGCCTGCGCCCGGGCCGTGGCAGAAGGCATCGAGGTCATGGCTTTTGGGGATCTCTTCCTCGAGGATGTGCGGGACTACCGCATCCAGAAGCTGTCGGGGACTGGTCTGCGACCCCTGTTCCCCATCTGGACCCTGAATACGGCCTCCTTGGCTCGGGAAATGGTGGCTGCGGGGTTGAAGGCCACCCTGGTTTGCGTGGATCCCCGGATGCTGGAAGCCACCTTCGCGGGGCGGGATTTCGACGGGGCTCTCCTCGCGGACCTGCCGCCCACTGTGGATCCCTGTGGAGAGCGGGGGGAATTCCACACCTTTGCCTGGGATGGGCCGATGTTCGGCCATCCAGTGCCGGTCCGGCGGGGCGAGGTGGTGGAGCGGGACGGGTTCGTCTTCGCCGATCTGGTACCGGCATGAACCAGGGCAAGCCCGAAGGGGCCATGTTGATGGATCCTGGCAGGCCGCTCATTCTGGTGACCGGCGCCACGGGTTACATCGGTGGTCGATTGGTCCCCCGCCTTCTGGCGGAGGGACGGCGGGTGAGGTGTCTGGCACGGAACCCGGAGCGGCTGGCGGGTCGGCGATGGCCGGGGGTCGAGGTGGTCAAGGGAGACGTGTCGGATCCCGCATCCCTCGAAGCCGCTCTCAGCGGCGTGACCCAGGCATATTACCTGGTTCATGCCATAGGGGAAGACACCTCGGATTTCCGGGGGCGGGACCTGCGCCAGGCGCTGACCTTTGCAGAGGCGTGCGCCAAGGCCGGGGTGCGCAGGATCATCTATCTGGGCGGACTGGGGGACCCCTCCCGCCATCGCAGTGAACACCTCGCCAGCCGTCAGGAAGTGGGAGTCGCTCTTGGAACTGCCGGGGTTCCTGTGCTGGAATTCCGAGCGGCGGTTATCGTCGGCAGTGGCAGTGCCAGCTTCGAGATGATCCGCCATCTGACCGAGCGACTGCCCCTCATGATCACTCCCCAATGCCTGAACACCCGCTGCCAGCCCATCGGTGTGCGCGATGTGCTGGCCTACCTGATCGAAGCGCTGGAACATCCGGATGCGGAGGGGATCTACGAGATCGGAGGACAGGACGTTCTCAACTACCGGAGCATGATGCTCCGGTATGCCGAGGCCAGGGGCTTGCGTCGTCTCATCATCCCCATGAACGTCCCGCTTCCGATCCTGTCGGTGCTCTGGGTCGATCTGATGACGCCCATTCCCATGGCTTTGGCAGCGGCTCTGGTAGAAGGCATGAACACGGAGGTAGTGGTTCAGGAGTCGCGCGCGCTCGAGGTCTTCCGGGTGCGGCCCATGACCTATCGTGAGGCGCTGGCATTAGCCCTTCAACGCCTGGACCAGGACGCAGTGGAGACCACCTGGGCTTCAAGTCTCGCGGGGGAAACCGAGGGGCCGGCTCTGGGCTCTCATGAAGGCATGCTGTTGGAGCGCCACCATCGTCATGTGAAGGCTCCGATGCATGTCGTGTTCCAGACCTTCTGCGCCCTGGGTGGTGAGAACGGCTGGCCGGCCAGCAACCTCCTCTGGCAGCTGCGGGGGCTGCTGGATCGGGCTGTGGGCGGCGTGGGGATGCGCCGGGGGCGGCGCCATCCGCGGGAACTCCGGGTGGGCGATCCTGTGGATTTCTGGCGGGTGGAGGCGCTCGAACCGGATCGGCTGCTGCGACTCCGGTCCGAGATGAGACTGGATGGACACGCCTGGCTGCAGTTCACGGTGCGGCCCGAGGGGACCGGCTCACGGCTGGAACAGACAGCCTTCTTCGAGCCCCATGGCTTGCTGGGAGTGCTTTATTGGTACTCCGTCCTGCCTTTCCACCTGTTCGTCTTCCCGGGCATGATCCGCACGCTGAAGTTCCGGGCCGAGGCCTCCGTGACAAAATCGAAAAAAGGACGGTGACCATGTTCGATGCGCAACGGGAGGCCTGTGTGGCTGCGGCCCAGGCCGGTGGGAAGGTGTTGATGGGCTTCTTCCGCAAATTGGACCCCGCCACCATTACGGAGAAGACCAAGAACGACGTGGTGAGCGAGGCTGACCGCGAGGCCGAGGCCGCCATCCGTGCCGAGCTGGCTCGCCGCTTCCCGGAGTACGGTTTTCTTGGCGAGGAGGGCGGGTTCATCCCGCCCGCCGCGCGGGGGTCCGGGGAGGGAGGCTCTACCTCCGCGAGCCAGGCGAGCGGGAGCGATGCACAGGGCGCAGCGCGATCGGTGGAGCAGAGGCACGAAGGGCCGGGCGGTCCCCCCGTGGAGCATCGCTGGATCGTGGATCCCCTGGATGGCACGTTGAATTTCGTCCAGGGCTTCCCGCACTGGTGTGTATCCGTGGCGCTGTGGGATGCCGATGGCCCCGTGGTGGGCTGTGTGCTGGATCCGCTCCGCGACGATTGCTTCCTGGCTGTGCGGGGCCAGGGTGCCGCCTGGAACGGCAAGCCCATGCGTGTCTCTCAGCAATCGGGCCTTGACGGAGCCTTCCTGGCCACGGGCTTCGCCTACCAGCTGGGCGGCCGCTGGCCCATGTTCAACGCGGCATTGGGCCGGGTGTTCCCAAGGGCCAAGGGCATCCGCCGGGCCGGCAGTGCCGCGCTGGATCTGGCCCATGTCGCCTGCGGCATCTTCGATGGTTATTTCGAGCTGGGCCTCAAGCCCTGGGACCTCGCCGCCGGCGCCCTGCTGGTGCAGGAAGCGGGCGGCGTCATCACTGACTGGGAAGGCGGGCAGGGGTGGTTTGAGAGCGGAAACTTGGTGGTGGGTACTCCGGGGGCGGCGCGGGACCTGCTGGCCTGCTTGGGGGATGCCTAGGTTGGAAGGAGCTAGGGCCTTCTGGGGCGCCCGGACTGCCCATTTGCGCCAATCCCCGGGGCTGGCGAAGACCCCGGCCCCGATCTCCGCGAATGCAGACTAGGCGAAGTGCCGCCAGAACACCGCCGCTACCACCACGGCGTTCAGGCAGGAAATCACAATCCGGGCACGACCGGGGTCGAGGTGGCGGCCGAGGCGGCCGGTGACGTAGCCACCCACGGTGGCGGAGACGAGCAGGACGGCCATCGGCCGCCAGTGCACCAGGCCGCCGAGGACGAAGAGAACCGAGGCGGTGGCGTTCATGGCTGCGTTCATCAGGTGGCGCGTGGCCTGCATGGCGTTGATCGTGGCGGCGGTCAGCACGCTCCAGGTGGCGAGCATCATGACGCCCACGGCCCCGCCGAAGTAGCCGCCGTAAACGCCCAGGAACAGCTGGGCGACAGGCATGGCGTGGGGGTGGATGCGCACCCGGCGGCGCAGGGCCTCGCCCAAGCTCCGCCCGAAGGCGAAGACCAGGACGCCGAAGAGGAGCAGGAAGGGGAAGATGCGGTCAAAGATCGACTGGGGCGTCTTCAGCAGCAGCAAGGCGCCCAGGGCCCCACCCACCACGCTGATCGCCGCCATGACGGGCATCCTAGCGCCCTCGAGGCCCCGAGAGTCATGCCGGTAGGCGTGGGCGGTGGCGAGGGCGCTGGGCACCAGGGCCACGGTGCTCGTGGCGTTGGCGTTGAGGGAGGGTATGCCGGCCGCCACCAGGGCGGGCAGCGTGACGAAGGATCCACCCCCGGCGATGGCGTTCATCGCGCCCCCCAGCAGGCCGGCCGCGGCGATCAGCAGGAAGTCATGCATCGGGGGGGCCTGGGACGTGGCGCATCGCCCATTCTCGGCCCTGGGAGGCCGTGCGTCCAGGCCATCCAGCCGGGCGACGAGACCCTAACAGGGGCAATCTCAGTGGCCGGGGCCCTATTTTGGCATGACGCCCGGGTGAGCTGGCCGCCTGGGGTCGCCCTTGTCGGAGGTTCAGGCCTGGCCCTTGGCCTGTCGGCTGTACACGACGACGTAGAGGCAAAGTGCGAGCAGTGCAGCGATGCCGATCCACTCGCCCAGGGCGCCTTCGGCCTGGGCGGCGCTGAGGATGGGGAAGCCCTCGGTCCACTTCAACTTCACGAAGCTCGCCACCACGCCCATGATGGCGCCGCCGGCCATGAGGCCGCTGGCGATGAGCACGCCGCGGTTCTCCCGGGCCTTGGCGTCGGCTTCGCTAGTCCCGGTCTTGGGCCGGTTCACCCAGTGGGCCAGCAGGCCACCCAGGAAGAGGGGCATGTTCAGCTCGATGGGCAGGTACATGCCCAGCGCGAAACCCAGGGCGGGCAGCTCCACCATGCGCAACACGACAGAGAGCATCACGCCGAGACCGAAGGCATACCAGCGCAGGGGCATGGACACAGTGCCGAAGATGCCTTCGAGGATGGCCTTCATGGCGCTGGCCTGGGGTGCGGGGATGGAACTGCCCAGGGCCATGGTGCCGTCCAGGTTCACCTGCTTGGCCATGAGCCACATGGCGATGCCCGTGAACAACGCCGCCACGAAGGTGCCCACGAATTTCCAGCCGATCTGGCGGGCAGGGGTAGCACCGATCCAATGACCGATCTTAAGGTCAGTACTGAAAGCCCCGGAGGCCGCCAGGGCCGTGCACACGATGCCGCCCACCATCATCGTGAGGAACATGCCGTAGCCCCCCGTGAAGTGCAGCCGGAGCAGCAACACGCCCATGATGACGAGGGTGAGCATGGTCATGCCGCTGATGGGGTTGGTGCCGATGGTGGCGATGGCGCGGGCCGCCACCGGTGCGAAGAAGAAGGAGATCACCATCACTACAAGGGTGGCGACCAGGGCCGGCACCAGGGCCTCCTTGATGCCGAGGCCGAAGCTGAGGAAGGCCAGGGTGCCCACGGTGCAGGTGACCAGGCCCACGGCGATCATGGAGCCGGACAGCGTGCGATCTGTGCGGACCGCAGTGGCGGTTTCGGCGGCGGCATCGCGGTTCCTCAGCGCCGTCAGGTTGCTGATGATGCTGCGGATCATGTTCGGCATGGAGGCGGCGACGCCCATGATGCCCGCGCCTGCGATGGCGCCCACGCCGATGATGCGGATGTAGGAGAAGAAGACCTGTTCTGGCGTCATGCTGGCGATGAGCCTGGTGCCGGGCGGGACGATCACCGGCACGTACAGGCCGATGGCATGGAAGAGGGGCACCAGCACGAACATGCTGAAGAGGGAGCCGGCAGCGATCACGGCGGAATAGCGCAGACCGATGATGTAGCCGATACCCAGGGTGGCTGCGCTGTTCAGGAAGTTGAAGGACATGAACCGCTCGCGCAGCGCCCGCCCCACCCAGACATGCTCCAGGCGCAGGTATTCGCCCATGCCCCGGAAGATGGACACGATGCCGTCATAGGTGGCACCGATGACGGCGGCCACGGCCAGTTCCTTGGCCTGATTGCCGGCCTTCTCACCCGTCACGAGGATCTCCGCGGTGGCCGTGGCTTCGGGCCAGGGGAAGATGCCATGGTTCTCCACCATGAAGTGGTGGCGCAGGGGCACCAGAAACAGGATGCCGATGCAGCCGCCCAGGAAACTCACCAGCACCACCTGCCAGAGTGTGGGCGTGGGCACGCCACTGCCCGGCGTCTGGGCCAGGATGTAGAGGGCCGGGATGGTGAAGGCCGCGCCGCTCACCACGTGGCTGCTGTTGGCGCCGATGCTCTGGACGATGACGTTCTCCAGGATCGTGTTCTTGCGCGGGAAGAAGCGGCTGAGGCCCACGGCCAGGATGGCGATGGGAATCGCTGCTTCGATGCCCTGACCCAGCTTCAGGGCCAGGTAGGCGGCGGCCATGCTGAAGATGGCGCAGAAGATGAGCCCCATGGTGATGGCTCTGGGCGTGGTCTCGGGGACGCCATCCTGGGGCACCAGGGGCACGTAATGTTCACCCGACTCCAATGGCCGCCGCGCATTGGCGGGCAGGCCTTTGATTTCTTGGGGTTCAGTTCCGTGGCTCATGCTTCCACCTTTTCTCGACAAGCGTCCCAGTAGAGGCCCCAGGCCAGCAGGAGGAAGACCACCAGTCCGATCCAGTTGCCCCAGGCGCCCACAAAGGCGCCAAAGGCGCTCCAGGCGGTGATGTCGGGGATGAGGCGGCTGTGCGTGGTGTCCTCGAGGAATTTCAGGAAGGCCGCAAACACACCCACCAGGGCACCACCGGCGATGAAGCCGGAGGCGACGAGCGTCCCCTTCTCGTGCCGGGCCTTGGCGAGCTTCGGGTCTGAGCTGGAACGATTCACGAACCACGCCACGACGGCGCCCAGCACCAGCGGGGAGTTCAGCTCCATGGGGAGGTACATGCCCATGGCGAAGGCCAGGCCAGAAACGCCGCACATCTCCACCGCAGCCGCAATGACCGCGCCGATGATGTACATGAACCAGGGCGCGCCGGCGCCCCCGAACACGCCCCGCAGCACTGCGGCCATGGCATTGGGTTGCGGCGCCGGCAGGGGATGCAGGTGCGCGGCGCTGGGCGAGAAGCCATAGACCTTGGCCATGAGGAGGATGACGGCAGTGGTGGCCAGGGAAGCCGCGATGCTGCCCACGATGTTGCTGACCTCGATGGTGCGGGGCGTGGCGCCCAGCCAGTAGCCGATCTTGTACTGGGTGACCAGGGACCCGGCCATGGAGAGGGCGGTGCAGACGACGCCACCCACGAGGAGCACCTGGAGCATGCCGCTCTTGCCAGCCAGGCCCAGGGAAGCCAGCGCCACGGCCGTCACGATGAGGGTGGTGAGCGTCATGCCGCTGATGGGGGTCACGCTGATCATGGCCACGGCCCAGGCGCTCACGGCCACGAACAGAAACGTGATGACCAGGGTCAGGGCCGTGGAGACAAGGGCCAGGTAGGTGCTCCGGGGCTCGCCTGCCAGCACGGAGAAGCGGAAGTAGAGCAGGATGGCGAGGGATACGGCCAAGATGCCGACGAGGTTAACGCTCATGGGCATGGCGCGGTCCGTGCGGGCATCCTCCACCTTCTTGGCGCCACCCTTCAGGAGATGCATGACCTCCCCGAAGGCTTGCCTGGTAGCTTTCCCGATGACGGGGGACATCTTCAGGATCGATATGATTCCCGCGGCGAAGATGCCGCCGATGCCGACGGGCCGGACGTAGTTGGCGAATATGTCCTCGTAACCCATGGTGCCGAGGGGAAGCGCGCCAGTGGAGATGGCGCCCGGAATGAACTGGCCCAGGTGGGCGAAAAGGGGCACCAGCACCAGGAAGCTCACCAGGCTGCCGGCCATGATGATGGCGGCGTACTGGAGGCCCATGATGTAGCCCAGACCCAGCACCGCCGCGGCAGTGTTCATGGAGAACACGGCCTTGAACCGGGTGGTGAAGGTGCCCAGGGCGTCGATGGAGGCGGTGCTGAAGTTCTCCGCCCAGCCATGCATGGCGGGCCCGATGAAATCGAACAGGGCGGCAGTGATGGCGGAATAGGTGAGCACGATGGCGCTATGGCCGCCCCGCTTGCCCGCCATGAGGATCTCGGTGGTGGCCGTGGCCTCGGGGAACGGCAGCTTGCCATGCAGATCCCGCACGAAGTAGCGGCGGAAGGGGGCGAGGAAGAACACACCCAGGATGCCGCCCAGGAGGGGCACCAGGAAGATCTGGAAGAAGCTCGTCTTCAGGCCCAGGATGTGCACGGCGGGCATGACGAAGACGCTGCCCCCGGCGATGATCCCGCTGGTGGCACCGATGGCCAGGATGTTCACGTTCTCCAGCAACGTGGAGGAACGCTGCTTCAGGAACTTCACGGCGAAGACGGAGAACCCGACTGCCAGGATGGAGATGGGGATGGCGCTCTCGATGCCCTGGCCCAGCTTCAGGGCGATGTAGGTTGCTGCCGCCGAGAACAGCACGGACCAGAAGAAGCCCGAGACCACGCTCCGCACGGTGACTTCCGGTGGGTGCTCATCGGCTGGGATGACCGGTAGATAATCCTCGCCCTGTTTCAATTCCCGGAAGGCGTTCTCGGGGAGGCGGAGACCATCCTGGTTCGGATCGAGGTTCATGGTTCAACCGTGGAGGATAGGGTGGAAATCAGACAGACGGGCATGTGGATCGGCTTGAAAGGCCGCGGAGACGGGTCGGGCCCGGTGGGGATCAGGTGGGGAATTTCTCCAGCACGCCTTGCACCACCCGGCGTGACAGGCCGTGATAGCCGGGACTGGCAGCGGCGAAGATCTCCCGGGCCATGGTACGGGTGCGCGGATGCTGACCGAGCGCGCCATAGAGCGGGCGCAGGTACTTCATGCGGCCCACGCGCAGCAGGACCTCCCGGATGCGGGGGAAGGCCGGCTCGTAGTCGGCGATCGCGGCCAGGGTCAGCCACTCCACCAGGATTTCGTAATTGCCCCGGCCCATGAGCTGGAAATGCTCATTCAGCCAGGCGCAGTCGGCCTGGGTCAGTGTACGCGGCAGCTTCTGGAGATAGACCAGCAGCTCGGCAGGCTTCCAGGAGGCGATCTGATGGGCGCTGGGGCGGCCGCCGTCCGGCCAGCTTTCGGCCAACGCGGTGAGCGTGTCCAGTTGTCCGCTGCGGAACTCCGGCGCGGTGTCAGGCATGCCGGGCAGGTCCAGGTAGGCACTGGCGTTCACGGCCTCCAGGGCGCCCGGCAGCTTGGCGGCCACGAAGGCGCCGAATTGCTCTGTGGTGATGGACGTGAAACGGAAGGCATCCATGTAGTCGCGGAGGAAACGGAGGAAGCGGTCCTCGCCCACTTCGCGCTCCAGGGCCGCCACCAGCCGGGCGCCCTTCTCGTAGGGGATGCTGGAGAAGGCGTCATCAGGATCGATGCCCTCCAGATGCATACGCAGGACCGTGAGCTGCGGTTCCTGCTTGAACTGGTCCAGGCTGTCCTCCAGGGCCTTCTGGCCCATAGCCCAGCCCAGGGCAGCGGCATCGTCGCCATGGAGGATGCGGAGGATGCGCCGCTCGGCCCACACGGTGAAGCCCTCGTTCAGCCAGAAGTGCTCCATGCTGGCATTGGTGACGAGGTTGCCCGTCCAGCTGTGGGCCAGCTCGTGGGCCACCACGTCCACCAGGCTGCGGTCCCCCGCCAGCAAGGTTGGCGTGAGGAAGGTCATGCGCGGATTCTCCATCCCCCCGTAGGGGAAGGAGGGCGGCAGCACCAGCATGTCGTAGCGGTCCCAGGGGTAGGCACCAAACAGGCCCTCGGCCTTGAGGATCATGTCCTCCACACCGGCGAATTCCCAGGCGGCAGCGGCGACGGTTTCGGGTTCGGCCCACACTCGGGAGCGCGGGCTGAGGTCGCGGGATTCCAGGCGGCCCACAGCCAGGGCCAGCAGGTACGAGGGGATGGGCTGGGGCATGGCGAAGCGGAAGACATGGCGGCCTCCCCCGAGGGCTTCATCGCCCGTGGGGCCTGCGGACATCACAGCCGTGAGGCCTTCGGGCACGTTCACTTCGGCCTTATAGGCGATGCGGACGAGGGGCGTGTCCTGGCAGGGCACCATGGTGCGGGCGTGGATCTGCTGGCACTGGCTGAAGAGGTACGGCGCGACCTTGCCTTCGGTCTGTTCGGAATCCAGCCACTGGAGGGCCATGGCATCGGCGGCCGTTCCATAGGTGATGGTCACTTCCTGGGTGCCTTCGGGCACCTCGAGCCGCAGGCGCTGGCCCAGAATGGGGTCCACGGGGCCAAGTTCCCAGGGGATGGGCCCTCGGCCCGGTACCTGTACCGAGCGGATCTCCAGGCCCTTGGTGTCAAGATCCAGCGGTCCCGCTACCGCACCACCAAATTCCAGCACTACTTCCCCGTCGATGCGTTTGGAGAGGAAATCCACCCCCAGCTTCAGGCGCAGGCGGCGGGCCTTGGGCTGCGCAGCATCGTAGTAGGAATGCGGATCAGGGCGGTGCATAAGAGCCTCATGGAAACCGGACATGATCCCACGGCGGCAAGATGGGTGGCAGTCACAAGTGTCCGTGAACTGGGCGGGCCCCGCTTCGCAGGGCCCGCCCTGGGAATGGTCTTTGGCCATTCTTGCTTTCATTTCCTCACTGAAAAACGTAGGTTTTCAGCCTTGCACTACTCCTCGTCCGGTACCAACCCTTCCACCTTCTTCATCTTGATGACCTCGCCGTGGTCCTTGACGATGCAGCGCAGCCAATCTTCGGGGGCATTGGGATGCGTGACTTCGCCCTTCTCGTTGCGCACGTTGCCATCGAGGTATTTCCAGATGAGGAACTCACCCAGCTTCTTCCAGCGGGTCATGAGTTCGGCGGTGTTCCTGGCGGCGTACTGGGTAAGGTAGTCCTTCGCCAGACCCGGATTCTGCTTGTAGAGCTCGAGGGCCCTCTGGTCGACTTCCGCCTGGTCGGCGAAGAAGCGGCCTTCAAACTCGCGCTGCACCTTCTGGACATCCACGATCATGTCGATCCAGCGAGTGTAGGTGTAGTTCGAGACGAAGTTGAAGGTCCAGAAGGCGCTATCCCAGTTGAATTCGTTGAAGTTCCCCGTGCCGACGGCAAAGGCCTTGGGGGCCTCCCGGATGCCGCAGGAGATGGGGACGTAGACCGTGGTGTAGGTGTCGTCCACACTGAACCAGAGCACCCCACCGACGATATCCGGCAGCCAGGAGCGGCTCTGGCTCACGAAGGAGAAGCCGGTCTGCTGGGTGCTGATGGCGCGCTCGTGCAGGTACTCCTGGCCGTCCACCTTGAAGTTCATGGGACGCCAGCGGTAGGGCAGCTTGTAGGGACCGGCGCCCACGTCCTTGGTCATGTCGAACTCGGTGCCTTCGAAGTGGTCACGCATGAGCTGGATCGCGTCGCGCACGTCCAGCTTCTGATCGGGCTTGATGAAGAGGGGCAGCGGCTTGGCGCCCTTCACCGCCTTCACGTAGTCGATGGAGAGGTCCTGGCTGGGTGCGGCCCGGCGGAAGAGGCTCCACACGCGGGCCTCGCAGAACCGCAGGGCGCCATAGGAAAGCGGCGCATAGGTGTCAGCGAAGCTGAAGTTCTTGTCCTCGCCCTTGAAGTAGCCTTTCTCTCGGGCGAAGGTGATGAGGTCCCTGCCGAACAGGGCGGTGTTGGGGTCGTTCTGGGGGAACTGGCGGATGCGGGCCTGGTTGGCATGGGCGCTGATGGTGCCGTCCGGCAGCTTGTAGGCCACCCAGAGCGCGCCGGTCTGGCCCTTGCCCTTGCCGATCATCTCGAGGATCCAGGCTTCGTTGGGATCACCGATGGAGAAGCTCTCGCCTTCGGAGGCGTAGCCGTAGGTCTCAGCCAGGGTCGTCATCACTTGGATGGCCTCGCGGGCGGTTTTGGCCCGCTCCAGGGCGATGTAGATGAGGCTGCCGTAGTCCACGATACCGCTGGGCACCTGGAGTTCCTTGCGGCCGCCATAGGTGGTCTCGCCGATCACCACCTGGAACTCGTTCATGTTCCCCACGCGGGTGTATGTGACGGGCGCTTCGGGAATGCGCCCGAGGAGCTTGCCCGTGTCCCACTCGATGATGTCGCGCATCTCGACCGGCAGATGGCGAGTGCCCCGCTTGAAGTCCAGCTCCCCATAGAGCGTGTGGCTGTCAGCGGCATAGGTGATCATGGTCGAGCCGTCCTTGCTCGCGCCCTTGGTCACCAGCAGGTTGGTGCAGGCCTCCAGGGCTGTGCCTGCGGCCAGGAGGCCGGCAAGCAGGACAAGCGTTGCTGATCGAAATTTCATTCCATTTCCTTTCACGAGCTCCGGAATGCGCAGCCTTCCGGAGCGGGGATTACCAGATGGCCGGCCGCAGCTTTTCATCGCGTTTCATGGGATCCCCATCCTTGCAGCCGAAGGCTTCAAAGAACTCGGGGAGGTTGGAAAGCGGCCCGTTGACGCGGAACTTGGCGGGGCTGTGAGGATCGGTGACCACGTACATGCGGGCGGCCTCCTCGCGCACGAGGGTCCGCCAGGTCTCGGCATAGCCCAGGAAGAAGCGCTGCTCGGGCGTGAAGCCGCCGATCCTGCCGACAGGTGGCCTGCCCTTCTGGCTCAGCTTCCAGGCACCCCAGGCGATCTTGAGGCCGCCCAGGTCGGCGATGTTCTCGCCCAGTGTGAGGTGGCCGTTCAGGTGCAGGCCGGGCAGGGGCTCGTAGGCGTCGAACTGCCTGGCCACCAGCTCGGCCCGGTCGTTATAGGCCTTCTCATCCGCGGCGGTCCACCAGCTCCTGAGGTTGCCCTCACCATCGTACTGGCGCCCCTCGTCATCGAAACCGTGGGTCATCTCATGGCCGATGGTGGCGCCGATGTTGCCGTAGTTCACTGCATCATCCGCAGTGTCGTCGAAATAGGGCGGCTGCAGGATGCCCGCCGGGAACACGATTTCGTTCATGGTGGGGCTGTAGTAGGCGTTGTTGGTCTGGGGTGTCATGTCCCATTCGTTCCGGTCGATGGGCTTGCCCAGGTGCTCGAGACGGCGCTGGAACTCGAAGCGGCGGGTCTCCAGTACATTCAGGACATAGGCCTGGCGCCGGATGTTGAGCCTGGCGTAATCGCGCCACCCATCGGGGTAGCCGATCTTCACGCGCATGGCGGCCAGCTTCTGCTGGGCCTTGGCCTTGGTGGGGGCGCTCATCCACTCGAGTCCTTCGATACGCGCTTTCAGGGCCGAGCGGAGGTTCTCGACCATGGTCAGCACCTTGGCCTTGCTGCTGGAGGGGAAGGCGCGCTGGACATAGAGTTTGCCGAGGGCTTCGCCCAGCCCGTGGTCAGCCGCAAACATCACCCGCTTCCAACGGGGATGCTGGGCGGTGGTGCCCTGGAGCCGAGTGCCATAGAAGGCGAAGGCTTCCTGCTCGAAGGCCTTCGGCAGGGCGGGGGCGGCACTGCGTAGCAGGGTCCAGCGCAGGTAGACGCGCCACTGCTCTGTGGTCAGATCCTGGATCATGCGGCCAAGCTCGGCCAGGAAGGCGGGCTGGCGGACCACGTAGCGGTCCGGCGTGGGCACCCCAAGGGCCATCAGGTACTGGCCTGCAGAGAACCCAGGTGCTGCAGCCTTGAGCTGGTCCGGCGTCAGGGCGTGGTAGATGGCGTTGGGATCCCGCTGCTCCACCCGGGTCATGCTGGCCTTGGCAAGGCGCGTCTCCAGGGCCAAAATCCGGTCAGCGTCCTTGGCGTCGAAGCCCGCCATGCTGAGAGTCTTCGCCACATGGGCCCGGTAGGCGGCGAGGAGTTCTTTGGACTTGGGATCGTCCTTCAGGTAGTAGTCCCGATCCGGCAGGCCCAGGCCGCCCTGGCCCAACATCATGGTGTACCGGCTGCTCTCCTTGTCGTCCTGTTCCACGCTGAAGGAGAAGGCCGCGAAGGCTCCCACCCGATGCAGGTCGGCCAACACCGAAGTCAGACTGGCGGCGTCCTTCACTTCGTCGATGCGGGCCAGGAGCGGCTTCAGGGGCGTGATGCCGAGCCGCTCGATGCCCGCCTCGTCCATCCCGCTACCGTAGAAATCCCCGACCTTCTGCGTCTCTGAACCTGGGGCGGCCTTGGCAGCGGCCGCGGCTTCCATGATCTCCCTCAGGATCTGGTGGGTGCGGACGTCGATCTCCTGGTCCACGCCGTACCGATCATATTCCGCCGGGATGGCCGTACGCTTGGCCCAACCCCCGACGGCGTAGTCGAAGAAGTCCTGGCAGGGCTTCACCGAGGCATCCATGTTGGCCGGGTTGAACCCCTTGTAGGGCAGCTGGGCGGACAGCGGCGCCAGCAGCGCCAGGGCAAGCAGAGCAGATCGAATCTTCATTCCGTTTCCTTTCACTAACTTCGGAGTGCGCAGCATTTCGGAGCAGGAACTACCAGATGGCCGGCCGTATCTTCACATCACGCTTCATGGCAGTACCATCGGCGCAACCGAAGGCCTCATAGAATTCAGGCAGGGGGGAAGCGATGAATAGCCTCGTAAGATGAGGGTAAAAGCCTATCAGGAAGATTTGCGAAGGGATATGTGGATCACTTTCTCCACTTCCGCGTGGCTCACTCCCGCTGCATCCACCAGCTGGATCGTGTAGGATCGGTCCACCTTGGGGAGCTCCAGCAACAGGCGGCGGATGTCCGTGAGTTCAACTTCATCCAGCCGGAAGGAGGCGCTGAGGGGACTACGCCCAGGCTTCCGGAAGCGGATGGTGGCGGCCTTGTCCCAGACCAGGTATTCGGGGCCCAGGTTCTTCATGAGCATGATCATGAAGAAGGGGTCAACCGCCGCGTAGAGGCTGCCGCCGAAGATCGTGCCGACGTAGTTCCGGGTACGCCAGGACAAAGGCAGGCGAACACGCACCTCGCGCCAGTCACCGGCGATGAAGGTGACCCGGGCCCCGGTGCCCCGGTAGCAGGGCCAAAGGTTGAAGCCCCAGCGCATGAGGCGGGTGCGAAGGGACTCGGGCAAGGAGGGCCTAGAATCGGACAGTGACAGTCTCGCCTTCCTTGATGTGCACGGTATCGATGAAGCGCACCTGGCGGCTGCCGTAGGTCAGGATGAGGCTGGAGGTGCGGACGCCGTGGCCGAAGTGCCGCACGCCATCCAGCAGGTTGCCGGGGGTGACGCCGCAGGCTGCGAAGACAATCTCCTTGCCGGGGCAGAGGTCGTCGGTGAAGTAGATCCGGCCGAAGTCCACGCCCATGGCCTCGGCCTTCTCCCGGCTGGCTGTGTTGGTGTCCACCTTCAGGCGGCCCTGGATCTCGCCGTTGAGGCACTTCAGGGCTGCAGCGGACAGCACGCCTTCGGGCGCGCCGCCGGTGCCCATGACCGCGTGGATGCCCGTGCCGCTGACGGCGGCGCTGATGGCGGCGCTGAGGTCACCATCACCGATGAGCTGGATGCGGGCACCGGCGCTGCGGATGTCCGCGATGAGTTGGGCGTGGCGCTCGCGGTCCAGCACCGTGACCGTGATTTCGGACACCTGTCGGTTGAGCGATTTGGCAATGATCTGAAGCGTTTCGTGGACGGGTGCATCAAGGCTCACCTTGCCCTTGGCCGATGGGCCAACCACGAGCTTCTCCATGTAGAGGTCCGGTGCATGCAGCAGCCCACCCTTTTCCGTGGCCGCCATCACGGCGATGGCGTTGGGGGCACCCGTGGCGCAAAGGTTCGTGCCCTCGAGGGGATCGACCGCGATGTCTACGGCGGGATGATCACCATCCAGATCAGGCCCCATGCCCACTTTCTCGCCAATGTAGAGCATGGGGGCTTCATCCCGTTCGCCCTCGCCGATGACGATGGTGCCGTCCATGCGGACGGATTCCATAGCCGTCCGCATGGCTTCCACCGCGAGCTTGTCGCTGTGCTTGCGCCGGCCATGGCCGATGGAAGTAGCGCAAGCGATGGTGGCCTGCTCAACCACCCGTAGGAATTCGAGGGACAAGGTCTGTTCCATGGTGTGGCTCCAGGTAGGTGATGGTGTGATCGATTCAGGCCAGGCGGTTCACGCTCTGGCGGATCCAGTCGAGGAATGGTTCTGAGCCTTCTTCAACCGCGAACATGAGAATTTCAGGGACTTCGTAGGTGTGCAGGTCGGTGATGACTTCGGAGACTAGGGGGAAGAGTTCCCGGGTGGTCTTGATGATCAGCATGACCTCCTCATCCAGGTGGGTCTCGCCCTTGAAGTAGTAGTAGCTCTTGATGCTGGGGAGAATGTTCACGCAGCCGGCATAGGCCTGGTCCACCAGGGCGGCGGCGATGGTGAGGGCGGTCTCCTCGCTGCCACAAGTGGTCATGACGGTGCAGACATCGGTCATCGAGTGGGCTCCCCGCCCGGCGGACGGAACCGACCATTGTAACTTGATGGGGGGGAGTTCACGGATCACGAAACAGCGGGAGCCTTGTGTGCTCTGCGCCAAGGGTGGTCTGACCACAACCGATCAGGGCACCGTGACTGGCGGGTTGGGCTGTTCGTCGTAATTCAGGCCGACTCATCTGGTGGCGGATTCGAACCGTGCCTGGCTGCGCCAGTCGCCGGTCTTGCTCCCGACAGCGCCCCGCGCTGTCTCCGCAATCCCACTCGGAGGTCCGAGTCCTCTCGCCTGCTTCCGACCAGAAAAGGGAGTGCTCATGCACTCCTTTTTCTGGTCGGGGCGAGAGGATTCGAACCTCCGACCTCTCGGTCCCGAACCGAGCGCTCTACCAGGCTGAGCCACGCCCCGACGAAGGTTTGACTTTACTTGAAATGGCTGGGGGCGTCCAGCCTGGCTGACCATGCCGAAGGAATCCGCAGCTTCCGGATAGGCTTAGGGTGGTTGAAGTTCAATGGAGGCTTCTCATGAAACGATGTGCCCCGTTCCTGCTGTCGCTCATCCTCGGCCTGCCTGTGATGGTCCGCGCGGCTGATCCGGAAGTGCTCCGCACCTTCAAGATCGGGGGTGAGGGCCGATGGGACTATGTGGCTCTCGACCCCGCAGGAGGCCGGCTCTACGTACCCCGCTCCACGCGGGTGATGGTCCTGGATCTGGATGGTCGCCTGAAGGGTGAGATCCCGGACACCGCGGGTGTGCATGGCGTGGCCCTTTCCGCGGAACTGGATCGAGGGTGGACCAGCAATGGGCAGTCCAATACCGTTACTGTCTTCAAGCTCTCCACGCTGGAGGTGCAGAAGGTGGTGAAGACCACGGGTGAGAATCCGGACGCCATCCTCTATGAGCCTGCCACGAAGCGGGTGTTCACCTTCAATGGCCGGGGAAAGAACGCCACGGTGATCGATGCCCTCAGCGCTGAAGTGGTGGGCACCATCCCCATGGGGGGCAAGCCCGAGTTCGCTGCCTGCGATGGTTCCGGCCGGGTCTATGTGAACAACGAGGACACCTCGGAGATCCTCGCCATCAACGCCCGCACCCTCGCGGTGGAGGCCAGGTGGTCCATCAAGCCCGTGGTGGAACCCAGCGGCCTGGCCATCGACGTGAAGCGGAACCGACTCTTCTCCGTGGGGCGCAACAAGCTCCTGGCCGTGGTGGACGCGGGCTCCGGCAAAGTTCTCGCCACCTTGCCTATCGGCTCTGGGACGGACGGCATCGCCCTCGATCCGGGCACGGACTGCGCCTACGCCAGCAATGGGGAAGGCACCCTCACCGTCATCCGTCCGACCGGCCCAGCCACCTATGAAGTGGCCGCCACCATTCCCACCCGGGCAGGTGCCCGCACCCTCGTGGTCAACCCCCTCACCCACCGCCTCTACCTGCCCACGGCGGAGTTTGCGCCCATCGCCAAGGATGCGAAGCCGGGAACTCGGCCCACCCTGGTCCCCGATAGCTTCCAGGTCCTCGAAGTGGGCGAAGCTCCCCCCAAGCTGAAAGGATCCGCGATGATCACCACCGATTCAGGGTTGAAGTACGTGGACAGCGCGGTTGGCACCGGCGCGGCACCCCAGCGGGGCCAGCAGTGCACGGTCCACTACACGGGCTGGCTGGACGACGGCCGGGGGCACCCCGGCAAGAAGTTCGACAGCTCGCTGGACCGTGGTCAGCCGCTGGCTATCCCCATCGGCATGGGCCGCGTCATCAAGGGCTGGGATGAGGGGCTGATGACCATGAAGGTGGGCGGTAAGCGCACCCTCTACATCCCGTCCTACCTCGGCTACGGTTCCAAGGGTGCCGGCGGAGTCATCCCCCCCAACGCCGACCTGATCTTCGACGTCGAGTTGCTGGGCGTTCAGTAGCCCAGAAGCGGCTGCCACTCAGCCTGTTCCCGTTCACCCATCCAGGAGAACTGCCATGTCTGGACCACCGCAGGCGGAAGGAGGATCGGCTCCCAGGCTTTCTCCCGACACCTGGGCGGTCCTCTTGGCCTTACTCGCCGCAGTCCTGATCCGATTCGGCGTCATCTCCCGCGTGCCGTGGTAGTGGCCAGCGTGCTGGGATCAAGGGGTCTGCCCATCTCCTTGACCACCAGATTCTTGCGCCTCCTCCCCGGCATGGCGCTGCTTTCTGCGGTCGGCTATGCGGGGAAACTCCTCGAGAAAACGCTCAACGCTTACGCGAAAGGCCACCATTGGGCCTTTCCCAACATCGAATACGTCCTCTGGGCCATCCTCATCGGGCTGGTCATCTCCAACGTCTTCGGCGTCGCCGAAATCTTCAAGCCCGGCGTCGCCACCTACGAGTTTTGGCTCAAGGCTGGCATCGTCCTGCTGGGCTCGCGCTTCCTGCTCGGGGACGTCTGGAAACTCGGGGGCGTCAGCCTCCTCCTGGTCGCCATCGAGATCACCGGCTCCCTCGCCTTCATGACGCTGCTGGGCCGCCTCTTCGGCCTCCGCCCCAAGCTCACCACCCTCCTGGCGGTCGGTTCGGCCGTCTGCGGCGTCAGCGCCATCATCGCCACCAAGGGCGCCATCGATGCGGACGATGAGGATTCCTCCTATGCCATCGCCGCCATTCTCGCCCTCGGCGCCATCGCGCTCTTCACTTTTCCCATCCTCGGGCACGCCCTTCATCTCTCCGATCGCGCCTACGGCATCTGGGCCGGCCTGGCCGTCGACAACACCGCCGAGGCAGCCGCTGCCGGGGCCCTCTATTCCGACGCCGCCGCCAAGCTGGCCATCCTCACCAAGACCACCCGCAACGCGCTGATCGGCTTCGTCGTTCTGGCCTATGCCCTTCACTGGGCGAGAAAGGGCCAAGCGCATGCCGTCAGGAACAAGGCCGCCTTCCTCTGGCAGAAGTTCCCGAAGTTCGTCCTGGGTTTCCTGCTGATCTCCCTGCTCGCCACCATCGGGTTCTTCACCAAGGAGCAGAATACGTCACTGGCCAACCTCTCGCGCTGGGCCTTTCTGCTCACCTTCGCCGGCGTCGGCCTCCGCACCAATTTCAGGGAGATGCGCAAGCAGGGCCTGCGTCCCTTTGCCGTGGGCCTCATCGGCGAGGCCGCCATCGCCGTCTTCACTCTGGTCCTCGTCATGGTCACCGGTCATTTCGCCGGGTTCTGAGTCTTTCCCAGTGCCGTGAACGCTGTTAGCTGAAAGGCGGGGCGACTTCAGGAAAGGGTCAGGGCTTGCGCCAGGTCCGAGCGGAGGTCCGCCACGTCCTCCAGACCGATGGACAGGCGGATGAGGTCGTCGCTGATGCCGGCGCGCCCGCGGGCCTCAGGCGTCATGGACGCGTGGGTCATGGAGGCCGGGTGGGCCACCAGAGATTCCACACCGCCCAGGCTCTCGGCCAGGGTGAACCAGCGCAGCCGCCGCAGCACATGGTTCAGACGCTCGTTGCCGCCCTCCTTCAGCTCGAAGCTGAGCATCGCGCCGAAGCCCCGCTGCTGGCGCTTGGCGAGGGCGTGCTGCGGATGGCTGGGCAGGCCCGGGAAATGGACCTTGCCCACGGCGGGATGGGCGTGCAGGAACTCCGCGAGCTGCTGGGCGTTGACTTCGTGCTGGCGCATGCGCAGGGGCAGGGTCTTCAGGCCCCGGAGCACCAGGAAGCAGTCGTGAGGTGCCTGGGAGGTGCCCAGCAGGTTGTTCACGCTCTGGATCTGCTGCGTGAGCGGGAGGTTGCCCGGAGCCGCCACCACGGCCCCGCCCACCACATCGCTGTGGCCGTTGAGATACTTGGTGGTGGAGTGGATGACCAGGTCGGCGCCCAGCTCGAAGGGGCGCTGGAGGTACGGCGACAGGAAGGTGTTGTCCACGGCCACCAGGCAGTCCGGTTGGCGATGGCCGAGCTCGGCCACGGCGGCGATGTCCGTGAGGCGCAGGAGGGGATTGGAGGGCGTCTCGATCCATATCATGCGGGTGTTGGGCTTGATGGCGGCCTTCAGGGCCTCAAGGTCCGCCAGGTCCAGGTAGGTGACCTCCAGCCCGAAGAATCGTTTGGCGTGCTCCAGCAGGCGGAAGGTGCCGCCGTAGCAGTCCACGGTGGAGATGAGGTGGCTGCCGTGGGGCAGCAGGTTCAGGGCCACCAGGATGGCGCTCATGCCGGTGCTGGTGCAGGTGGCGCCATGGCCACCTTCCAGCAGGGCGAGGGCCTCCTCCAGGGCCGTGCGGGTGGGATTGCCGCTGCGGGTGTAGTCGTAGCCCGCGTTGGTGCAGATGTCCTTGAAGGCGAAGGTGGACGATAAATACAGGGGCGGCATGACCGCGCCGTAGGCAGGATCGGGCTGCACGCCGCCATGAACACACTTGGTGGCCATCCCCGCACCGGGTACCAACTCGGGCCGGTGGAGCCACCCCGCGCCGCCCTCCCGGACGGGAGGCTGGATGGTGAAGTGGTAGGCCGGATTGCCCGGCACGTTGGTATCGAGGAACTGCTCGCTCACTAGAGCCTCCTGGGAAAGAGGGATCAACATCGTTTCATGGCGATAAAGAGCAGGGGCCCGATCTCTCGGGCCCTTGCTCAAGTCAGTTCAGACACTTCAGCATCTCTCTGCGATCGCTCGCAGCAGGAATTGGCACCTTGCTTCCGCAGGTTGCCAAGGTTTCACAGGGCCCGTCCCTCCACCTTTCTGGATATCGCGTGATGAAACTGACAAGGATCCTGCAACACGACAATTATCAAACAGCCCCGGGCATCTGCCTAGGGGAAATCGCTGTCATGAAAGGTTCGGAGCCCACCCGGTGTGCATCTCGCCGTGGCACACCGCCTGGACCGGCCCCGACATGAGGATATGGCCTTCGGGGGCGAACTCGATGTCCAGGGCTCCACCGGGCATCAGCACGGTGACGCGGCCGTCCACCAGGCCCAGGCGGCGGCAGGCGGCCGCAGCGGCACAGCTGCTGCCCGAGGCGGGAGTGTAGCCGGCTCCGCGCTCCCAGATCTCGATGCGGATGCGTCGGCGATCGACCACTTCCACCAGCAGGACGTTCACTCGCTCGGGGAATTCGGGGTGGCGCTCGATCTTGGGACCGAGCCGGCAGGCATTGGCCGGGGACACCTCGCCCGGAAAGATGACGCAGTGGGGATTCCCCAGGTTGAGGGCCGTGATGGTGACCGGACCCGTGGGCAGGAAGAGCGGTGTTTCCAGCACCTCGAGCTGGGAGGAGATGCCCGTGAAGGGGATGTCGCCGGCCTTGAAGCTGGGAACGCCCATGTCGACCTGGACTAGGCTTCCGTCGGGTACCAGCAGCCGGGCCTCAGAGATGCCGCCCAGGGTGTGGATCCGGCATGCCTCGCCCTGAGCGTGGCCTGCCTCGAACAGGTAGCGGGCGAAAATGCGGAGGCCATCCCCGCTGGTTTCCGCTTCCGAGCCGTCCGGGTTGAAAATGCGCAGGCCGAAGGCGCCCGGATGGTCCGGCGCCTCCAGTGGGCCGAGCAGGAGCCCATCGGAGCCGATGCCCAGGCGCCGGTCGCAAAGGGCCTTGACGAGTTTCGGATTTGGATCGAAGGCCGTCCGCGTAGGGTCGACCACAAGGTAGTCGTTCCCGAGCACATGAAATTTGGAGAAAAGGATTTCGTTCGACATTGTCAGAGGCAAATCAGAGGGTCACGCGGGTTCCCAACACCTGCAGGAACTGGGCGAGCCAGGCGGGATGGGCGGGCCAGGCGGGGGCGGTGACCAGGTTCCCGTCGGTGACGGCGCCGTCGATGGCGATCTCCGCGTACTTCCCGCGGGCCACCTCCACTTCGGCGCGGCAGGCGGGGTAGGCGGAGCAGGTGCGGCCCTCCAGCACGCCGGCGGCAGCCAGCAGCTGAGCTCCATGGCAGATGGCCGCCACGGGCTTCTTGGCTGTGAAGAAGTGGCGCACGAGGTCCAGCACCTTCGGGTTGAGCCGCAGGTACTCGGGCGCACGGCCACCGGGGATCACCAGGGCGTCGTAGGTCTTGGGCTTCACCTCGGCAAAGGTGGCGTTGAGGGTGAACCGGTGACCGGGCTTCTCGGAGTAGGTCTGGTGCCCCTCGAAGTCATGAATGGCGGTGGCGATCCAATCGCCCGCCTTCTTGTCGGGGCAGACGGCGTGGACCGTGTGTCCCACCGCCAGCAGGGCCTGGAAGGGCACCATGATTTCGTAGTCCTCGCCGAAATCACCGACGAGCATGAGGATCTTCTTCGCGGCCATGACTGCCTCCTTGAGGGGTGGGACCGCCCCGATTATGCGCTCTTAAGCCTGCAGATAAACTTCGGCCCCTTTCTGCACAAAAGTCTCCGCCATTTCCTCCATGCCCTTCTGCAGGGCCTCTTCGGCACTGATCCCCTGAGCGGCCGCGTACTGGCGCACGTCCTCGGTGATTTTCATGGAGCAGAAATGGGGGCCGCACATGGAACAGAAATGGGCGGATTTGGAGCCCTCTGCCGGCAGGGTCTCGTCATGGAATTCTCGGGCAGTGTCGGGATCCAGGGCCAGATTGAACTGGTCCTCCCAGCGGAACTCGAAGCGGGCCTTGCTCATGGCGTCGTCCCAGAGGCGGGCGCCCGGATGCCCCTTGGCGAGATCCGCGGCGTGGGCGGCGATCTTGTAGGTGATGACGCCATCCTTCACGTCCTTCTTGTTGGGCAGGCCCAGATGCTCCTTGGGGGTCACATAGCAGAGCATGGCGCAGCCGTACCAGCCGATCATGGCCGCGCCGATGGCGGAGGTGATGTGGTCGTAGCCGGGTGCGATGTCCGTGGTGAGTGGCCCGAGCGTGTAGAAGGGGGCCTCATCGCAGACTGCCAGTTGCTTGGTCATGTTTTCCTGGATGAGGTGCATGGGCACGTGGCCAGGGCCCTCG